>WJJQ01000142.1 GCA_014729615.1 Candidatus Peregrinibacteria bacterium
AAGACGATATTTTTCCAGTGTTTCCAATTGACTGCTTGCAATCGCTTTGCTGCCAGATTGTCCCTCTTCAACAATCTGCTTAAGGTACTCTTGTAATAATACAATTTTTCTCATTTCAATATCTTCCGATACTAAATCTTTACATGAAACCAATACATGGTTTGCCGCTTTTTTATAATCGTTACAAATAGTTTCAGGGCTAACATCGCATAAGGTGTTAATGTATTTGTTGTATTTTATATTTTTCTCAAATGTACATTGATAATCTTTTTCAGGTGGTGATTCAAACGGCATTGTAGTCGATGAGGTTATTTCTTCTGTAGAAATGGTCGCTTGTGTAGCAACTTTTTCATCAGTTTGCTTTGTACCGGTAAGTGTAAAATATGCTCCCGACGCTACAGCGGCAGCCGCAGTGAAATAAAGCATACCCTTTTTGTAAGAAAACGGTGTTTTTGTCGTAATCTCGGGTAATGAGCTGATTGCCGAAGGAGAAACACTTAATAATGAATCTCTATAAGGCTTGTTTGTTGATTGAACGGGCAACTCATCATGTTTTTTTTCAAAGGGATCAAACTCAGTAAACTGAATTGTTTTTGGAATGGGGTCGCTCGGCCTTCCCTCAATTACCGTAATATCACTTTGCTCAGGAGGAAAAGTTTCATCGCAAAAAAAATCTCTAATTTCTCTGTCGGAAATGCTTTTTATTGCAGTCCTTTCTTCAAGCATTTTTAGAAATAACTTCGATAATCCCATGTTCCTGAATTGACAATAAACATCTTGCAAAATATCGAATGTTAAATAAATTATTTTTTGTTCAGGCGTTCCTTTTGTTAAATGATCCCTTTTTGCGTTTTTTATAGCCTCCAAAAACCGTGGCAGTTGCTGATAAATGGTATTATTTGCAGTTAGTGCATCCTGAAGATTTTGATACGTTACCAGTAAATCCAATAATTCATTTTTCCCGTCCAATATCAAACTTTGTATTTTGGTTTTGTTTTTAATAAAAGCAGATTCATTTAAGCTTTCTGAATTATTTACTGTTTCATGCATACTGGTTTTTTTTATGGGGTTGGGGGTATTTTCCTCCTGTGAAATCGAAATTTCAATTGACAGCATAGGCCTATTAACGTATTATCCATCTGCTTTGAATTAGTAACTTAATTTTTTATTAGCAAAAAACACCGATTAAATAATGGAATTCGCGTTCCGACAGTTCGTCTGATCGATGAAAATGATGACCAAGCCGGCATAAAATCTATTGAAGATGCTTTGAAAATGGCCGCGGATGCGGGGTTGGATCTGGTTGAGGTTGCTCCCAATGCCAAACCGCCAGTGTGCAAAATTCTTGACTATGGAAAGCATTTGTACAGACAAAGCAAGCTTGAAAAAAAGCAGAAAAACGCTTCAAAGCAGGCGGAAATGAAGGGAATTAGAATAACTTTAAGAATCGATAAACACGATTTGGAAACAAAGATCAAGCATGCCAGAAAGTTTTTGGAAGGAAGACATTCCGTAAAAGTGACGTTAATGTTTAAAGGAAGAGAAGCGGCTCATAGAGACATGGGTGCAGAAAAGCTTGATTTATTCTTTAACTCACTGCAAGATGTAGCCCACCTGGAACAAGCCCCGAAAAAACAGGGAAATCAAATGTTTATGATCTTAACACCTCAAAAATAATGCCAAAGTTAAAAACACGCAGCGCAGCCAAAAAGAGGATTAAAACCACCGGAAGCGGAAAAATACGATTACAAAAATCTTCAAAACAGCATCTTTTGATCAATAAATCCAAACGACAAAAGAAGCTGGCCACAGGTGGAATCGCCACTTCTAAAGGCAATGAAAAGCAAATTAAAAAAATGATACCTAACGGATAAAACCATGACCAGAGTTAAAACCGGTAAAGTCACAAGACGCCGACATAAAAAAATATTAAAAGCAACGAAAGGCTATAAAGGACTACGCAGTAAACTTTTCGGATGGGCAAAAAACGCGCATATGAAAGCCGGGCTAAACAGCTACATCGGAAGAAAAAACAGAAAAAGAGACATGCGCAGACTATGGATTACAAGAATAAACGGCGCCTGCAGAGCTGAAGGGATTAATTACAGTCGATTCACCAACGGTTTATTGAAAGCCAAAGTAATTATAGACAGAAAGCATCTTTCAGATCTTGCCATAAATAACCCTGAAATATTCAAGCAGGTTGTTGAAATGGCAAAATCTCAATAATGGAAAATGTCATTCATAAAAATAAAGTCGCATACAAAGTGCGGCTTTTTTTATTTAGCAAGTTTTTCCAGGCAATCGTCCGTAAGAACTGTGATTGTTTTTTCTTCGGGTGAAATATTTTTCCAGGTATAAACCAAATGGTGCGGATTTCCGTTGCGATCAATCCACCAGTTTGGGCCGACGCCTGTCGCGTAAAAACCCGCTTTTTTGAATGTTTTTCCAAGATTAACGTTTGCAACGTCAAAAGCCGCTTCAAGCTGTGTCACTCCCGGCCATCTTTTTTTGGTTTCAATAACTGCCGAATTAACTAATCGGGTTGCTATTCCATGGTGACGGCAGGGTTCACGCACGTAGATGATTCTTAATTTAGCTCTGTGTTTTCTTTTTAGTTTGGTAATTCTTTCAACTTCAATCACCCCGCCAAATGATCCGTGATCTAATTGATAGGTAATTAAAATTTTTCTATCGGGAGGATACTTTTCCATACTCAAATTGCCTCCACTGGGTGTTACTTTATTACGAGTAGCGGCCGCTGCGGCCTCAGGCACAAGCCAGTTTCCATCCGCTATCATGGCTTGCAGCATAAAATCATCAAAGTCTCGTTCTACAACAAGTCTTGCCCTGCCGGCCATTGTAGGTACGTTTCTTGAAAGAAGTGCAGGATCGAAGGTTGTTGTTGTTTTTTGCCATTCCAGTGGCGGCAATGGTTTAGCATTTGGATTCAAATCCTTATAGCAATATGTGACATCCATTGGCTTGTCTTCTTTGGCCATCCACCAGTTTGGGCATGTGCCAACTTCGGTAAAGCCGTATTTTTCAGTAAAAATGCGTCTGGAAGTCGTATTGGTTATAACATATGCCGCTTCTAACTGGCTTCCGCCAACTATATTATTTTTAGAATATTCAATGGCATTATCCATTAAAAGATTTGAAAAACCTTTTCCTCTAAAACTTTTTTTAATGTATAGCTGTCTTATTCTAATTCTATGTTTACGTTGATCTTTTTTTATTTGATCAATCCTTACATATCCGGCAATATTTTTTTCAGGAGGAGGGTAAATACCAGATTCATTATCGAGTTCCAGATTTAATTGGTCTGCACTTTCATTTGCATCTTTTGAAGGAAGATTGTTGATTAAAAGAGCAAGTGTCGGTACTTCAACTAACTCCATTTGAATATTTTCAATGAGCCTTTTTTTTTCATATTCCGCATCTCCGGCAAAAACATCCTGATGATGCTTTAAAGCTTGAACTCTAACCTGATTGAACATTTTAGCATCTTCCTCCCTCAATAGTCCGATTGTTTGAATATAACTCATATCAGACGGATCTGAAGACGGACGGGGATTGCTGGTGTTGCTGGGTTTTTCTTTGCCCATAATCGAAAATTAAGGTGGTATATTGACGTATTCTTAAATAGTTGTCAACTTTTTATTGTTGTCCAAATGTTTCAACAGTAACTTCCAGCATTTTAACCTCTTGACCGGGCTTTTCGGTATTGGGTACCTGAAGCGCATCAATTTTTTCCGCTACGTCCATTCCTTCATAGACTTGTCCGAAAATTGAATATTCACCATCAAGACCCGGTACGCCGGCCTCTCTTGTAACAATGAAAAACTGACTGCCGGCGGAATCAGGCAAAAATGATTTTGCCATGGAAACTGTTCCATATAAATGTTTAAGGCCGGGAACTACTTCATCGGGCATGGTTGTGTCTTCCCCTTTGTAACTGTGTCCTCCCGTGCCGTCCTGATTGGTAAAATCGCCGGTTTGAATCATGAATTCATCAACCACTCTGTGAAATGGCACATCGTTATATTTACCTTCTTTGGCCAATTCAATAAAGTTGGTTGTCATGCCCGGCACTTGTTCTTCAAAAAGTTTAATTTTAATGTCCCCATAATTTGTCTTGATTGTCGCGACTTTGTCGCCCGCCGCGGGCGGATAAAGTTGTGGAATGTCCTGTTTTTGAGTGTTCATAGTGTTATTTGAATTAACATTGGATTTTTGCTCGGGGGAAACCTGGATCGGTATGTCTGAATTTGAGTTGCCGCCGGCGCAAGCGGATAAAAGTAGAATTGCAATGATTGTAAAAATTGATATTTTCTTCATGTTTTGTTTATTTTATGAATTGATTTTACCCTTAGATTTTGTTACTTTTTGGCCCCGCGATCAAGCTAATATTGAATAAATTTGTAAGCTTTTGCATAATAAGCGGGTAAAATGAAAGATTTCATTAAAAAATTCGTGTTCGGTACGCTTAAAATGCTGGCGAAAATTCGTTTGAAGCGTTTGCGCTTGTTTGTGATTGGCATAACCGGCTCCATAGGAAAAACCAGTACCAAAGACGCTATTGCAACCGTGCTTTCATCAAAGTATAAAATCAGCAAAAGCGATAAAAGTTTTAATACGGAATTTGGTATGCCACTGGCCATTTTGGGGCAAGAAAGCGGATTTTCATCGGCCTCCAAGTGGACGAAAATTTTATTAAGCGCTTTATATAACGCTTTTTTTGGGGGAAGAGACATTCAAATCATGATTTTGGAAATGGGCGTGGACAAACCGGGTGACATGGATTTATTGCTGAATATTGTAAAACCGCAAGTCGGTATTTTTACAAATGTTAAACCGGTGCATTTAGATGAAGGCCAGTTTAAAGATTTGGAAGATATTTTTAATGAAAAAAAGAAATTGCTGGTAACGTTGCCCGAAAAAGGAACCGCTATTATGAACCTGGATGATCCATATGTATCTTTGTTAAAGGATAAATTGCATAGTAAAGTTTTAACCTACGGATTCAGCGAAATGGCGGATTTAAGAGTGTCTGATGTTAAACATTCCATGGAAGGCCTGGCTTTCACAATTTCATACAAAGATGAAACCGTTACTTCTTCGATCGCGCTTTTGGGCGCTTTTCAGGTTTATGTAATTTTGCCGGCCATCGCGGCGGCTTTGACACAAGGTTTCTCGCTTGAAGAAGCGGTGGAGGCGTTAAAAGAATTTAAACTGCCGCCGGGGCGCATGAATCCGATTCCCGGAATCAAAGACAGCTTAATTATAGACAGTTCTTATAACGCTTCGCCGGAAGCCGTAAAAAACGCGATTGATATTTTGACCGAAAGCCCCGGCAGAAAAATTGCCGTAATAGGCAATATGAATGAATTGGGTGATTATACAATTCCAAAACATAGGGAAGTGGGTATGTACATGGCAGATAAAGTGGATATGTTTTTTACGGTGGGGGAATATGCCAAAGCCAGTGCCGAAGCCGCGATAGAAAAAGGTTTTTCAGATAAAAACGTCTTTTCATTTCAGGATCCGATTGAAGCTTCAAAAAAACTGCATACAATCATAGCGCCCGGTGATACAATTTTGGTCAAAGGGTCTCAAAATAAAGTTCGCCTGGAAAAACTGGTAAAGAAAATTATGAAAGAGCCCGAGCGCGCCAATGAGTTGCTGGCCAGACAGGGAAGTGAATGGGAAAAAATTAACTGAGTTTTATGTCTTTAATGTACAACTGGAAAATATACGGCAATCAAAGGGTTTTGATTCAGCTGGAACGCGATATTAACGGCGGTAATTTGTCGCATGCTTATCTTTTTAGCGGACCGGACAATGTGGGCAAATACGCTGTGGCCAGAAATATGGCCAAAATCCTTCAATGTGAAGGCGAACACTCTGATAATCCGATCGCAAAAGAAATTGATGCCGGTTATCACGCCGACACAATTGAAATTAAAGATGATTTCGAATCCGTTAAGATTGAAAAAATACGGGACGTAATTGAAAAAATGAACATGACCAAACAAAGTCCCTTTAAGATTTTGTTATTGCAAAATTTGGAAAGGCTGACTCCCGAGTCCGGCAACGCGCTTTTAAAAACCCTTGAGGATCCTCCTTCGAATGTGGTTTTCATAATGACAACAGACAACCTGAATGAAATTTTGCCGACTGTTATTTCGCGGGTGCGCAATGTTTATTTTTCAAGATTGACCAATGATGAAATGACCGGTTTTTTAAAGGCCAATTTTAAAGAGGCCGATGCTGATTTGTTGAATAGAGCGGCTACACTGTCACTTGGAAGGCCGGGTAAAGCGTATGACTTGATGTCCGATCTTGAAACGTATGAACTGTATTTGAAAATGTATGAAGATATTGAACAATTGATTCAAAAAAAGAACAAAACGGATCAGTTTATGTATATTGAAAGTCTTGTCAATCAGGCCAAAGATGAGAAAAAAGCCTATCTTATTAAGGAATTTTTAGATATATTACTGCTTGTTCTTAGAAAGGAATTAATAGCGGGCGCGGGAGGTATAAACGCATCCATCCCGAAAGAAAAAGCCGTAAATTTAACCGTTAAAATACTTAAAGCCAAAGAATTGATGAAAAGGAATGTAAATACTAGATTATTGCTGGAAAATTTAATGCTTTCAATATGATCACACAGTTGTTAATTGTTATCGCCTGTTTGCTGGTTCTGGGATTTATTTTTGTTCGGCGGTATTTGATGGTTGAAAAAGGAATTACACTTAAATCAGTTTTTTTCAGGCAAAAAAATATTTTCCGACATAGAGAAGAAGAGGACAAACTTGAAATTACCGTTGAAGAAATGATCCCCAATTCAAAAGAAGTCGATGATAAAATGATCGCGAAGGCCGACAGTCTAATCAAAAAAGCTGAAATTGTACTGAAAAAAGGCAAACCCCGCGACAGTGAAAAAATGCTGATTCAGGCAATAGCTGCTGATCCAAGTTCAGTGGAAGCGTACAGAAAATTGGGTATGCTTTATTTACAACAAAGTCAATACGGTAAAGCCGAAAGTATTTATAAGAAACTTGTGTTAACCATTACAGACGAACCGGTGTTATTTAGCAATCTGGCATTGTCTTTATATCATCAAAAAAAACTGGAAGAAGCCAAAGGCCACTATAAAAGAGCAATTGAAATTGACGATTCAAGAGCGGCCCGTTTTTTCAGTCTCGCCAATATTTTATATGAATTACAGGAATTTGATGAAGCTTTAAATCACTTTAAAGCAGCCGTCGCAAAAGATTCAGGTAATATTGATTATAATATTACTCTGGCGCATTTTTATGTTGAGAGGGCCATGATTGAAGACGCTAAATTATTAGTGGAAGAAATCCTTAAAATTGATCCTGAAAATGCCGAAGCACAGGCAATAATGCAAAGCCTGGGATCAAATTAGTTTATTCATCGGAAGCGGGTTTGGGCACCGGTATTGGACGATATTGGCTCCAAATGTCTTCCTCGATGACGGTTTCTTTTCCTTTTGTGACTATACGGCTCCATCTGTAGGAAAGGCCTCCTCCATATGGTCCGTCCAACACCGTTTTTCTGCCGTCATTCGTTCCGTAAATTTTGAAATATGCTTCGGGACCGTCTGTGTATGCCTGGATTAATATGTGCCCTTGCGTGTCATTCAAAAATTTAACATCTTTCACCCCGGGGTAAATTGTCGCATCGAGCCCGTGGCCCATTGACTGTCCGTAATAATTAACCTTCC
This sequence comes from Candidatus Peregrinibacteria bacterium, assembly GCA_014729615.1. Classification (GTDB taxonomy): domain Bacteria; phylum Patescibacteriota; class Gracilibacteria; order UBA1369; family UBA1369; genus WJJQ01. Next base: position 7,757 of record WJJQ01000142.1, read on the forward strand.
ATGAATGCGGCGCTCTTTCTGTTATTGGTAATCCCGCCAATAACGCGGCACGGTATAACGTTGTTGAAACCTGACATATTCCACCGCCATATTCAGTGACCGCTTCGTTTCCTTTAATTACTTTTTCAGGTAAAAAGCCGCTTCGTCCATCTACCGGCCCCAAAATTTCATTAAATGAAAATTCTTCACCGGAAGCTACCAGCAAGCCGTTATATTTATTTGTTCCAAATTCTATATTGTACATTCGGTTTGGAGGAGAACCGTAATAAGCCGAATGTCCCGTTGCTATTATTTCTTTTATGCCCATGTCTTTCAGTTCTTGGTCAATTTCCAGCGGTGCTTTTTCAATATAAACAGGGATTTTAACAGTGCTAATATTTTGGTTGGATGCCAGTTCAATTGATTGTACAAGTTTGTCCAGTGGGACCGAAACTCCATCTTCCGCTTTTCCTTCTATAATAATTTTGCCTTCATCGTTCTTGTAAATTTTGGCCGGTGAAACCGGTTTTTCCAGCTTTGAAATGATATTTTCCGTTAAATTGGATGCCAGTTCTTCTTCACTTAGTGTTATTTCAATTTCTCGCGTTTCCGGCTCTCGCGCGTTGGCTATGGGGAAAAAAGTGTTTTCGACCGTTTGAAAATATATTGGGCTCCCCACTTTAAACCTAACCGCGTTCAAGTGATTCTTTAAAGTAATTGAGTGAGTCAAATCATCTGTTACCAATGCTATTTTTTTGTTTATTTTTTGTTCGATGTTTTCCTTGGATTGTTCTAATTGCTTAGCTGTAACCGTGGGAATATCATCGATTAACTTTATGGTTATGGTTTTGGATTCAAAGTTAGTGATTCTTTTTTCCAGGTCACTAAATAAAGCTTCCCGGTCAATCTTAAACCCTTTTTTCTCATTTGATATTATTAGCTCGTCTCCCTCAAAATAAAGCCTGGCATTTTCAGCCTTTGATTCAAAAAGGTTATAATTTTGTCGCAGTAACGCAATGAGTTTGTTGGAATCAAATGAATACGCGGGGGAATACTGTCTGCTTGTGAATGTCGAAAAAACACTTGTGAGAATTGTGTCTTTTTCAAAATTGTATTTGGGTAACCTATATGCACTGACCTGCGAGTTGATGGCTAAATTAATGTCTTCAGGTTTAATTTCAACTGTTTTGCCATCGAGATTAAAAAATAAAGGCTGATTTATGAATTGATTTTTTTCTTTTTCAATTTTTTCAATTGCTTCATCTTGCGGTAAAAATCCCACGTCTACCTTGCCGATGGCTGTTACGGGCAAAACTCTGTTGTCGGACATTAAATCAACCACCGTTAAAATTGTTGCGCCGGCCACTATCGCAATGGAAAAATAACCGATTTTAAAAATTATTGGTTTTAATTTTTTCGACGCATCGGTGAAATAAGAGCTGACTTTTGAAAAAAATTTTTTCGGTTCAGAAGTGTTTTCAGCTTCCTTGGTTTCTTCAAGCGGCTGAGTTTCTTTTTTAGCTTTTTTATTACCCATTATTCTAATTCATTTGGGATTCTTTTGTATGCCTTTTCTGAATCGGTTCCGGACGAACTGTCTTTATCTATTTTATTTCGTATTAGTTGGCCAAGTTTACTCTTTGGTTTAAAGTTAGGCAAGTATTTTTCATTATTTTTCTCTTTTGTCGACTGATTTTTTTTGGGTTTGATTGATGCTCCTATAACTGAACCAATGGCCACACCCATAATCGCGCCCATGACTATTTTTTCCATGCGATTGCCCTTTTTTGCAGGATGTGTGCTTTTTTCTTTTTCGTCGCTATCAACCGCCCGGATTTCCGACTTTTTCTGTTTGCGTTTAAATGGCCACATTATTCGTATTGTATGTAATAGGATAAGTTTCTAATAAATTTTATTGCACTTAAAGCCGCATTGCAACCACTTCCAACACTTATGGCAACCTGAGGGGCGGTACCGGTGCAGTCGCCGGCCGCGAAAATGCCATTTACACTTGTTCTGTTTTCAGTGTCCACCCTAATGTAATTTTTGTCCATTTCCAGGCCCAACTTGGTCGCGAAAGATACCGCGCCGGCCGTTCCGACCGCCATAAAAACGCCGTTTGTTTCGTATTTTTTTTGAGGAAGTTCAATGGTGATTTTGTCATTATTTTTTTGGAAGGATGTGATTCTTTCAGTTTCGATAAGTTCGATTTGATGTTTTTTTAGTTCCTCTTTCATTTTGATATTTATATCAACGGTTTTGCCATGCGTGTAAATGGTAATATCTTTAGTGTAGTTGGTTAATTGCAACGCTTCCTCGGCCGCGTAATTTCCGCTACCAATGACGGCAACCTCTTTGTTCTTGAAGAAAAAGCCATCACAATTAACGCAATATGAAACACCGTTGCCCGTTAATTCTTTTTCGTTTTTTATTCCGCTTAGCGCAAAGCTTTGGCCTGTGGTAATTATGACCGTTTTGCTCTTGTATTCTTGTAATCGATCGTCTTTAACTATGAAAAAATCTTCTTGTTTTATAATGTCGGTAATTTCGGTTTCAGTCATTTCAACGCCGAATTTTTTGGCCTGAATTAAACCCAGTTCGGTTAAATCGGGTCCGCTTATGTCTTTGGGGAATCCGAAATAATTGGCTATTATGTGGGATTTATATAAATTGCTTTTTTGCGGATTGCCGAAAACGAGAGTTTTTAATTGTGCTCTTGAAGTATAAACGGCTGCGCTTAAACCGGCCGGACCGGGACCAATGATTATGACATCATACATTTAGACTCTTTTTTTAGGTGCTACTGTTCCTTTGTTAGCTATAGAAGTCGTATTTGTTCGTCTTATTACATTAATTTTAATTTTTCCGGGATATGTTTTTTGGTCATGAATTTCATTCGCGATTCTTTCGGCCAGTTCCGCCAGATTTTCGTCATCAAGTGTTGAAGGATCGGTTAATACTCTTAGCTCTCTTCCCGCGGCCATTGCCAGTGTTTTTTTGACTCCCTCATATGAATTGGCCACATCATCCATCATTCTTATATGTTCAAGGAATTTTTCAAGGCTTTCCTGTCTGGCTCCGGGTCTGCTGGCTGAAAGCGCGTCGGCCGCTTTTACAAGCATCGCTTCAGGTGATTCATGCGGAACGGCGTCATGATGATTCCAGGCCGCGTGTATTTCTTCATGTGTGAAATCTTCTTTTTCCATAATTTTTTTGGTGAGAACGTCGTGCGGTTCACCAACTTCGTGGTCTATTGCTTTTCCAAGGTCGTGAAAAAATCCGGCAATACGACATTTTTCAAGGTCGAGCCCCAGTTCCGCTCCCAGCATTAATGTGAAATATCCCACTTCAAATGAATGTTCCATAACGTTTTGCCCGTAACTGGTTCTGTAATAAAGTCGCCCCATGATTTTGACAAAATCTTCAGAGTATTTTCGTTTGTTTAACTCAAGTTTATTAATTGTTTCTTTTCCTATTTGGTATAAATGTTTGTCGATATTGTTGGATTTTTGTTCATAAATATTTTTAACTCTTTCTTCGGTAACGTTTCTTTCATTCAATAGATCTTTGATTGTATCGAAACAGATTTTCTTTTTCACAATGTCGAGACATGAGACGTTAATTGTGTTCGGCGCGTCGTTAAATATGATTTCACATCCTGATATTTCTTCGAGTGTTTGTAGAATTTTGGCGTTTTCGCCAATGATTTTAGCTTTTTGTTCATCTCTTTTTACTGTTATTTTCCAACTTCTTCGCTCAACCGACGATGCTTTCGCGTATTTTTGAATTACATAAACCAAAAGGTCTTTGGCATGCCTTTTTTTGTCTTCTTCCAATACTTCTACTGTTCTGGCCATGCGATCTTCTTTCATGTGGGCAAGGTCTTTGTCCAGTTCGGCAAAAATATGATCTTTTGCTTCGGACAAATTCATGCCGGCTCTTTTAGCCAGATTTTCTTTGTACTTTTCTTTCAGTTCAAGTGTCAGTTTTTTTTGTTCATCCACTTCTTTTTGCGCGAGTTTCAAGTATCCCCGCATTTCATTGACTTCGGCTTCTCTTCTTCTCATTTGTTCATCTTTGGAGGCTATTAATTTTTCCAATCTTTTATATTGTTCTTTTAAACCGGTCTCCCTTTTTATGCTTTTTTCCTTTAATTCGGATTTTCTTTTTTGAATATCCGCTTTCAGTTCATGGATCTCGGTTTTTGCCTCTTCGATTTTTTTGTCCGCTTTTTCTTGATATTCAGATAGTTTAATTTCTTTATTCTGCTTTAAAATGAAAAAGCCGATTGGTATTCCCGCGGCTGCCCCCAGTATTATTAATGTGACTGTTAATGCTTCTGACATGTTTTATGGTTACGGTCTTAGATTATACATCTTTTTTAAGATTTTATTAAGCGTTTTAAAAACGGTATCAATTTCTTCTTTTGTTGTTTGATCGCCCAATGAAAAACGGATTGTACTTTTAGCATCTTTTTGACTTAATCCAATCGCCAAAAGGACATGAGAAGGTTCAATGGAACCGCTACCGCAAGCTGAACCGGCCGATGCCGCAATACCTTCCATATCCAGTCTTATCAGCAAAGATTCAGCGTCAATCCCCGGAAAAGTAACATTTAAATTGTTGGGTAATCGGTTTTTTTGATCGCCGTTAATTCCAGCTTGTGGAAAGGCTTTTATAATATTTTTTTGCAGTCGGCCGCGTAATGATTCGATTTGATTTGTTTTTTTGTAGTCTATCAAGCTTACCGCTTCCGCAAACCCCAGTATTCCCGCAAGGTTTTCCGTGCCGGATCGCAGCCGCCTTTCTTGGCCGCCCCCGGTTATGAAAGGTGTAATAGCGGACTTTTCTTTAAGAATTAGCGCTCCCACACCTTTGGGGCCACTTATTTTCCCGGAGTTAATTGTAATCGCATCAACGTTTAAATCCAGGAAATCTAATTTATTATAGCCGAGAGTTTGGCAAGAGTCGGTATGAAATGCCGCATTTGTGTGTTTTTTTGCGGATTCAGCCAGTTTTTTTATGTCTTGAACAGTACCGATTTCATTGTTTCCATGAATAATCGATATTAAAACTGTGTCTTTTTTTATTGCTTTTAATAAATCTTTTTCCGAAACGGCACCTTTGGAATCTACGGGTAAGAAGGTTATGCTGAACCCCGCCTTTTGCAATTTTTTTATGGGCTCAAGAACCGATTCATGTTCAACCGGAGTTGTGATTATATGATTTCCTTTATCTATATTTGCCTCCGCAAAACCTAAAATCGCCATGTTGTTGGCCTCTGTTCCACCTCCTGTAAAAACAACTTCCGTGGGTTTGCAGTTAACGTGTTGAGCTATTCGACTTCGAGCCGCTTCAATTAAAGCCTTGGCAGCCCTGCCCTGTGAATGCGCACTGGAAGGGTTGCCAAATTGCTTTTCTAAAACCTTTTTCATTACCCTGATCACCTCTTTTCTTAAAGGGGTGGCAGCGGCATAATCCAAATAAATCATATTACTGTTCCGCGTTATTGTTGCGCAGGTCAGTAACTGTTACGTCATTGGGTATTTCAAAAGCTGAATCCGGAATATTTACGTTGGTTTCAACAGAAACCGCTTCAAGGTTTGTTTCTTCGTCTCCAAGCGTGAGCGATGTCGCCAAAGCGATTGATTCCCAAATACAGACTTCACCCATTTGATCTATAACAAAAACGTCACAAGTTTTGCCTGCTATTTCTTTAGTGTCGGTAGATTCACCAATATTTTGTCCATTTGTGGCCATTTGTACTAGTATTTTTTTTCTTTCCTCGTCAGATCCGGCTTTTTTTAGCTCATTATAAAGAGTATTTTCTGTGATTGTAGCTGTTTTATTTACCAAATCAACCTGATAAACACCTTCCGGGGTTTGTATGACACTTGCTTTTACCTCTGTTTCAATGTCGTCATACGTGGTAACGGCGTCTGTGTTATGTACGTTTTTATTTCCCTTTATTAACAGCTCTGTTTGACCTTCCACAATGCCGGAATGTTGATAAACAATTTTAGCTGAGTCGAAAGGATAAGGATAAACAATTTCATCACTTTGTTGGCAGGCTCCCAATATTATAATTGATCCTATTATTGTTGTGATTAATGCAATTTTTTTCATCTTGTTTTTTTATTAATTTTTTACTTTGCGTATGAAAAAAGCTTATCATTGTTTCCGTTTCTGTTCAATGAATTATATTTCCCGGTCTATTAATGGTAAAAGTTCTTTTGGCTTTAAATTAATATGTTTTCTGACCCTTCTTCTGTCTTCCTCAATTTCCACATGCCAGAAAGATTTGTCCAGAGTACTAATTACAACTTGTTTGTTAAAATCTTTTTTTTCAGCAGACAAAATAAACGATTCATCTGTTTCAATAGCTGTGATTTTGATATTTTTGCTTTTTAGTTTATCAATAATTGAGTCTTTAGTTTTTTTAAATTCGTCAGATGATACTAAGCTTATGTTTGTCTCGTTTAATAATTCCATTTCTTTGTCTTGTTTCTTCTTGTGTTCGTATAAACCTCCAAAATCATTGTTAACAAGGTGGCGTAATTTATTTTCTATGCTTCCGCCTCCCTGTAGAAGTTCAATAATGGGAACAATATAAGTTAAAAAGAGGTGGTTTCTTCTACCTTGAATATTGTCGACGTTAAAAATAACCGTAATATTGGAGAGATCTATTTTTTCAGTCTTGATTTTTTCCAGTAATTTATTGAATTTCTGTGGTTTGCCTTTTTTTTCTATGCTTGAAAATGCGAATTTATATAATTCACCGGAAATTTCCACTTCAGCCCATATTTTATTTTTTTTGAACAATTTGACCAGTTTTTCCATTCTTTTCAGTAACACCTTGTTTGTGTTTTCTTTTGAAAGTTCTTCCTCTATTTGTTTAAGCGCAACTGTTTTTTCTTTGTCTTTTTTATTCTTCTTATTAATCGTACGCGGTTTTGTTTTTAATTCGGTTTGTTCGTTTTTTTTAACATGCTCTTTTTGCTCAAGAGTTTTTTGAAGCTCTATTTGTTTGTCTAAACTCATACTTTTAAACTAAATCTCTACATAATATCATTTTTTGAACTTTTTTTACACAGGTTTTTAAAAATCCAAAATAGCTTTCAGATGTGTTTTTTTTGATTAGTCAAAACCACTTTTAAACCGGTTATGGTATAAATATTTTGTTTTGGCAAACTGTACTATTACTACTTATTAAAGAAATATTAAATATATAATAATAACAGTAAAAACAGGTGTTCAAAAAATTGTATTGAAAGTGAAAAAATCTTATATATAATGAGCACACGATTAGCTTATTTATAAGGATTTATATGAAACTTGTTTGTACCCAAGAGGATTTGGAGCGAGCTTTAAATATAGTAAGTAAAGCAATAACTCCAAACACAACGTTACCGGTGTTGAATAATATTTTATTGAAAGCAGAAAATAATAAATTACATTTTGCGTCGACTAATCTGGAAGTGGCGATTGAATTTTTTATTCCGGCGGAAGTAAAAGAAGAAGGTGCGATTACAATCCCCGCAAAATTATTAAGTTCTTATGTGAATTTAATTGTTGATGAAAAACTTGAAATAAAGGTGGTTGAAGGTGATACTGTTGATATTTCTTCAAAATCTTCCCATACGAAAATGAAGGGAATAAAATCTTCGGAATTTCCGGTTATACCTAAATTTGAAAAGGAATCTTCTTTTAAAATTGAAAGAAAGACGCTGGAAAAAGCAATTGGACAGACTGTTTTCGCGGCTTCAACAAACACTTCAAGGCCGGTATTGTCGGGTGTGCTTTTCCACGTGGAAAAAGATGAAATGAAAGTGGTTGCAACCGATAGTTACAGACTGGCCGAGAAAACCATTAAATTAAAAGAAGCTACGGAACTTGATATTGAATGCGTGGTTCCGGCTAAAACAGTTTTGGAACTTGGAAAAATTTTAATTAAGGCGGAAGAAGAAACGGTTGAAGTAAGTATATCAAAAAATCAGGTTTTATTTGTTGTTGGAGACGTTAAATTAATGTCTCGACTTATTGAGGGAAAATTTCCTCCATATGACAAAGTTATTCCAAAGGAAAGCAAGACAAAAATGGAGATTTTAGATGAAGCGCTGGCCAATGTAGTTAGAAGAGTGAGTCTTTTTGCCAGGGAAAATAATAATAGTATTAAAATTTCAGCTGCGGAAGGAGGTAAACTGATTATATCAACCGATGAAACAAAGGTTGGAGAGGAAAAAGCCGAAATGGAAGTGAAAATGGAAGGATCCGACAATCAAATCGCACTAAACGCGCAATATTTACTGGATGTTTTAAATTATATTCAGTCAGATGACGTTGTGCTTGAAATAGATGACAAATTGTCTCCGGCTGTGGTAAAACCGGTAAAGGAGAAGGATTACGTTTATATAATTATGCCACTCAAGATTTAGTTTGAAGTGAAAAAAAGTAAATCACTTATAGCGAATTTTTCGCCTGTTTTAAACGGCAGAGTAGTTGACGTGTGGGCGAATCAGAAAAATATTAGCGTTTCAGGAGCTGGTAATTTTTCCGCGAAAAGTTTTTTGTTCGCGGATGTGATTAGAAGAAAGAAAGCGATTAAACAAATGTTGTGGGTGGTGAATGACAAAGTGGAGCAACAGAATGTCTACAAAGCATTGGAGTTTTACAGTGATTTAAAAGTATATTCTTTTGATGTGGTTGCCGAACAATCCGATGGGTTAAAAAAGATCCAAAAAGCGAACAAAATAAGCGCATTAGAATTTGTGTTGAACTTGAAAAAAGACAGTGGACAGTCGGTTACAATTGCCAATTATCAAGATCTTTGCGGAAGTTTTCCGGATTTTGACGAGCTGGATCAAAAGAAAATGGTTTTACAACAAGGTGAAGATATTAGCTTAACGGATTTTTTTGAGAACCTTGTTGATATTGGATATGAGCTTTTTGAAGAGCCCGAGAATAAAAAAGGAAGTTATTTTAAATCGGGTGAAATATTGACACTTTTTCCTTTGGGATCGG
>WJJQ01000143.1 GCA_014729615.1 Candidatus Peregrinibacteria bacterium
CTATTTATATTAGTGATCTCAAGCGTAATTGTACCTTCAAACCCCGCGTCAATAAATCCGGCCGTTGAATGAACAATAATACCCAGTCTTCCCAATGAACTGCGTCCTTCAACCCTCGCCACCAAATCATCTGCCAATTTTACTTTTTCCAGAGTCACACCCAAAACAAATTCACCGGGCTGAACCACAAAAGGTTTTCCATTATCCATTTCAATCATATTCGTAACATCTTTAAAAGTTTCAACATCAAGCGGATCCAAAATCGGAACTCTCGCATGGTTGTAAACTTTAAAATAATTTCCCAATCGAAAATCCATTGACGACGCACCAATATTGTCGTGATGGTCGTTGTCCGGCGATGTTACCGCGATGGCCCCATCCAAGATTCTCTTTTTTATATCTCTGTCAGATAAAATCATTTTAAAACATTTTAGGTTCATAATCGTCAACAAGTTGACTGGCCAAGCCAATATACTTTGAAGGGGTTAAATTTTTCAACCTCTTTTTTTCATCCGCCGGAATTTTTAATTTATCGATAAATTTTGCTATTTTTTGTTTATTTATGACTTTGCCTCGAGTTAGGTTTTTCAGCTTTTCATAAGCTCCTTCAATTTTATGCTTTCTCATTATAGTTTGAATAGGCTCGGCAAGCAGTTCCCACGCGCCATCAATATCTTTATTAATTCGCTTATCATTTCTTTCCAATTTCATTAAACCCGCCGCACAATTTTTATATGCCAAAAGACAATACCCAAGCGCCACTCCAATGTTTCTTTGCACTGTGGAATCCGTTAAATCTCTCTGCCATCTTGAAATCGGCAGCTTTTCAGACAAGAAAGAAAGCAAAGCATTTGCCAATCCCAAATTACCTTCGCTGTTTTCAAAGTCTATCGGATTAACTTTATGAGGCATGGTAGATGACCCGACTTCTCCTTTTTTTGTCTTTTGTTTAAAATATCCCAAACTGATGTATGACCAGACATCTCTATTAAAATCGATTAAAACAGTATTGAACCTCTTAATTGCATCAAACAGTTCCGCATTATAATCATGCGGTTCAATTTGCGTTGTGTACGCATTATGCTCAAGTCCCAAACCCTGAACAAAATTTTTACTCGCTTGAGACCAGTCAATCTTGGGATAAGCAACAGAATGAGCGTTAAAATTTCCAACAGCTCCATTTATTTTTCCTTTCATTTTAACGTTAAATATTTGACTCAACTGGGCTTCAAGTCTCGCAACGACATTAATCAACTCTTTCCCCATAGTCGTGGGTGATGCCGTTTGCCCGTGCGTGCGTGACATCATGGCAACATTTTTATTCGCCAATCCCAACTTATATACCATTTCCGTTAAAGATACCATGACGGGATTTAAAACCTGCTCAACGGCACCTTTTATCATTAATGAATAAGAAATATTATTAATGTCTTCCGATGTGCATGCGAAATGCACAAACTCACCATATTTCTCGAATTTCGTATTTTTAAATTTTTGCTTGATATAGTACTCAACCGCCTTAACATCGTGATTTGTTTCCTTCTCAATTTCTTTTATCCTGTTCCCTTCCTCTAAATCCAATGCCATGTATATATTTCTGAGTTCTTTCAATTCAGTCGGTTTCCATACTTTTGCACCCTTTAACTTAAGTTTATTCGAAATATAAATAAACCACTCTATCTCTGTTAAGACCCTAAATTTTATTAGCGACAACTCTGTCAAAAACAATCTAATTTCTTCAACTTTGTTGCCGTACCTGCCATCAAGCGGACTTATATTAACCAACGGATCTCTCATGATTATTGAATGATTGTTTAATTTTACTAATGTGATCTTTCACCTGCTGCTTCATTTCAGAGTCTTGCAAAGCAAACATTCTCGCAACCACATTGGCGACATTATTTGGATCAAGCACCGTAATTACCGGTGTTTCAGAAGGCATTTGAATGGTTGAATGTAGGTTAACCATCATGTCCGCTTTATCCGAAAAAGGAGGACACCCTATTACCGGATGAACAGCAGAGGCAGCCGTGCAACCGGATAATCCGTTGGATCTTCCCGCAATTGTCACATAACATAACAAACCATCGAATTTGTTATAATCGTTAATAACTTCTGAAAGAATTTCCGGCACTTTGTGAGCCGATATTACATGTATTTTTACCGGTATCGTCCATTCATTCAAAGAATCCTTGATTTTTTTTGCATGATCCAAATCTTTATCCGATCCGCAAATTATTACGACTTGTTTTTCCATTATAGATATTGGGTTAAGTTGTTATTAATTCTCGATAAAACAGATCCCGTTTCCTCTTCGAATTTCAGTCCGGTTATAAGTTCATATGCTTCAATGTATTTTTTAGCAACCTCCACTTTAATATCTTCAGGCACTTCAGGCACCTCTCCGTCTCCGGTAAATCCCTGGTCCGCCAACCATTCTCTTAAGTATTCTTTGTCGATTTTCTTTTGCTCCTCACCCGCTTCGAATCTCTGCTTATATTCATTCGCAAACCAAAAACGCGATGAATCGGGAGTATGTATTTCATCTATCAGCACTATTTCATTATCGGGTGTCATTCCAAACTCATATTTTGTATCAACTAGAATTATTCCCTGCTTGGCCGCAATTTCAACACCTCGATTATACAGTTGCATAGATTTTTCCGCCAGATAATCAAATTGTTCTTCGGTCAAATCTGTCCTTTTCAACAATTCATCTTTTGAAACTGATTCATCATGATCTCCTTTTTCGGCTTTTGTAGATGGAGTTATTATCGGTTTATCAAATTTTTGATTTTTCTTTAAACCTTCAGGCAAAACATTCCCGCAAAAATTTCTTACACCCTTTTCATAATTATGCCAAGCGCTGGTAGAAGTAACTCCCGTAATATACCCTCTTACGACCATTTCAACCGGAAGCGGTTTACATTCTTTAACAACCACAACATTTGGGTCGGGATAATCCAGCACATGATTCCCGATGATGTCTTTTGTATTTTCAAACCAAAATTTCGCCATTTGATTAAGCACTTGTCCTTTAAAAGGAATCGTACAAATTACTTTATCAAAGGCCGACAGCCTATCGGACACTATAATGAAACGCTTACCCGCCTTTGTATAATTATCTCTTACCTTTCCTTCATACTTTTCACCGAGTGTCGGAAAATTTGTTGCCTTTAAACAATATGGAATCTGTTCTATAATTTTTGAATCAGAAATCATGAAATCTGGTTAAATTGTACTTTGATGGCGCAAGTATATGATATTTTTTTGCGCGATTCAACTTTGAAAAGTTACTTTCTCTTACCAAATAACCACAAACATGGTATACAAAATTTGTAATTTTTAATTTTTAAAAATGGCTTTATCAAATAATAAACATGATGACTACGGGAATGTATTAACAATTCTCGGCGCGCAATGGGGTGACGAAGGCAAAGGAAAACTAATTGATATATTGTCCGGAGAATATGACATAATAGCGCGTGCGGCCGGTGGAGCAAACGCCGGTCATACTGTTTATGTCCCTAAAGCGGACAATCCAAATGAAAACGATAAATATGTCTTTCATCTTATGCCGTCCGGCATGCTTTACCCGAATACCATTGGAGTAATTGGCAACGGATGTGTAATTCACTTACCAACTTTGGTTGATGAAATAAAATTACTGGAAGATTCAGGGATAAAAGTTTCTGACAGACTATTCATTTCAGACCGAGCACACCTTGTATTCGACTATCATAAAAAAATTGATGGAATCCAGGAAGAATCAAAAGGGACCGGCAAAGTCGGGACAACCAAACGTGGAATAGGTCCGGCTTATATGGATAAAATAGGTAGATCAGGAATCCGTGTACACGATTTGCAAGATTTTGAAATGTTTGAATTCAAATTACGAGCAAATGCGTCAAATTTATCTAAAACATATGATACAAATATTGATCCTTTGCCGGAAATTGATACTCACAGAAAAATCCTCGGTATTATTAAGCCCTTAATCAAGGATACGTCTTTGTATTTGGATAACGCGATTAACCGGGGTAAAAAAATTCTTATTGAAGGCGCAAACGGAACCTTGCTTGATATTGACCATGGGACTTATCCTTTCGTAACGTCGTCAAACGCCTCAATGGCAGGAATAATAGGAGGCACGGGAGTCAGCCCGAATAAAATCAATACAGTTATTGGAATAATGAAAGCTTACTCTACCAGAGTTGGCTCAGGACCTTTCCCAACGGAATTATCAAATTCAACCGGAGATGATTTACGTACCGCCGGTGGAGAATTTGGCGCAACGACCGGACGTCCCAGAAGATGCGGTTGGTTCGATGCGGTAGCTGCGAATTATTCATGCCGAATTAACGGATACAATAGCATTAATTTAACCAAGTTAGATGTTTTAAGCGATCTCGATACAATTAAAATTGGCACAAAGTATATTTTAAAAGGCAAGCAAATAGAATCATTGCCGGCTTCCGCAAACGACCTTGAAGAAGTTGACGTTGATTACATTGAATTACCGGGATGGAAAAAGGATATTTCAAATGTAAGAAATATCGAAGATTTACCGAAAAACGCATTAGCTTACGTGAAAAAGATTGAAGAATTAATCGATTGCAAGATCAGTTCGGTAGGTGTTGGAATAAGTCGTGATCAAATGGCTTTTTAATTACTGCCCGGCTCGTTCGTAAATCTCGGTATCCGGATAAAAAGCCACCCACGCAAACCAAAAAGAAATTTCCGGAACAATTTCTTCTCCGCTTTCTTTAGCAAAAACCGAAAATTTACCATCATCCCATTTTATCTCAACAGGATTATCGCCAATCTCATCATCCAATATCTTTTCATCATCATTCAAATTTTCCAATAAAGATCTTGGATATGCCTTCGCGACACCATCGTAATACACACCATACACTATTTCTTTCTCAAACAGACGATTGTCTCGGTTCGCTACAGAAAAAAAAACATCCGTTGATTCGTCATAATCGCCATACGGGCTCTGATCATAATCTCTATCAAAACCTGTATCTCGGGATAGAACTTGTGTCTCCGGATGATTTTCCAGCCAATCCTCCCATGGCAACGTTGCCACAGTAATTTTCTTAAGTTTCTCCGATACATTCGGGCCATTCAACGCTTCTCCGGTTAATTGCTCCCAAAGTGATCCCGTAAGCCTGTCGTACATAACAAGATTACTGTTGATTAAATATCCGCTAACACCAAATTCCGTCTCCTCACCGTCAATTTCACGAATAAATGCATTGCCCGTATAGCATAACGGGCAGAAAGATATGGCAATAGGTTCATCACCAACTTTATCATTAATTATTTCATGCCAGTTTAATATGTTCAAAGGATAAGCTCGAACAACTCCACTCCTTTCCAATCCTATTACCCAATCATCATCATCCAAATACTCGTCTGCTTCTGCGGCGCTTACAAACTTTGGATCGTCAATTGACGGGATGCAATCTTTCCCGGCTATACATCCGCGTTCAAGTCTGGCGATCAATTCACTTTCTTTTTGCTCTACCATGTTGTTACTTTCATTAGTTTCTCGGTCAGCCAAATCTTGCACATCGTTCATCGTAAGCCTGTATCCATTTTCAAAAAAGCCCCCATTGTAAATATAATATCCTCCTGCACCTATAATAAATGCCACTAAAATCAACGCAAACAAACCTTTAAATTTCATATTTTTATAGTAACGTTACACACTGTAGTGTAATGATACATCAATTCATTTCTAAAGCCAAATTAATTTAGTAAAAACCTGTGTACACAATCATGCTTAGCGTTTATCATGAACACTGACAATATTCTTAAACTAAATATATGCAATTTTTCCTGGACACAGCCAATTTAGAATCCATTAAAAAATACGCTTCATGGGGAGTGGTTGACGGTGTTACTACAAACCCTTCTTTAATCGCGAAAGAAGGAGTCTCTCTTGAATCAAGAATAAAAGAAATAACTGAAGTGGTTGACGGACCAATTAGTTCTGAAGTTATAGCAACCGATTATGACGGAATGATTAGTCAGGCTCGTGAATATGTTAAGTGGCACAAAAACATATACATTAAATTACCAATGACCGAAGATGGACTGCGAGCTTGTAAAACATTGTCATCGGAAGGTATACACACAAACGTGACACTCGTTTTCTCACCCGGGCAGGCACTCTTGGCTGCGAAAGCGGGCGCCACACTGGTCAGCCCCTTCATAGGAAGACTAGATGATATATCACATGAAGGAATGGAATTGATTGCAGAAATTGTTGAAATGTACACTAATTACGGCATTGAAACAAAAGTGCTTGTTGCAAGCATCAGACATCCGCGCCACGTTATTGATGCCGCCAGAATTGGTGCGGATATAGCAACAATGCCCCCGGAAGTTTTAGATAAATTAATCAATCACCCCCTTACCGACAAAGGTCTTGAAAAATTTCTTGCCGACTGGGAAAAAGTAAAAGACTTACAATAAGCGCGGAAGCGCGAAGTAGTTTTTGAAGATAAAGGCAAAATAGTTCGCGGAACAATCCAATAAACAAAATTTTATGCTTTCCATAAATACTGAAAATCTAGACAAAATAGATTCAGCTCACGGTTTAACTCAGGGTGAAATTGAAAAAGAAACGGCATTAATCGATACCTTCCTTGAAAATATTCATAAAAGAAAACAAGGTTTTTATAAAATAATCGACGATTCCGGCCTGCATGAAAAAGTCCATTCATTCGCCGCTAATGCCAAAACAAAATATAAAGACATTGTTATTTTGGGTATAGGAGGATCAGCCCTCGGCACCATTTGTTTACAGCAAACATTAAAACATTTATATGAAAATGAACTTGATTCCGCGCCTAAACTACACGTTCTAGACAATATAGACCCGGAATTGATAGCCGAAATTCAAGATATTATTTCGCTTGAATCCACCTTGTTTATTGTAGTCACTAAATCTGGCGGAACACCTGAAACCATTTCTCAATATTTTTATTTTCGCAATCTTATAGACAATAAAGGATTTAATCCTCAAAATCACTTTATTTTTATTACTGATCCCGAAAAAGGCCTACTGCGCAAAATTGCGACTGAAGAACACTTTATTTCATTCGAAGTTCCGCCCGATGTTGGCGGACGCTTTTCAGTTCTTACCGCGGTTGGCTTGGTACCGGCCGCAATTATTGGAATCGATATCGATAAATTAATTGAAGGGGCGAAATCCATGCGAGACAATTTTTTAGATGAACGAAAAGAATCCAATCTGCCGTTCAAACTTGCGACAATCCAGTACTTGCTGGAAAAAAAAGGGAAAAGTATAAACATAATAATACCCTACGCTCAAAAATTAATTAAGTTTGCCGACTGGTATAAGCAATTACTCGCCGAAAGTATAGGTAAAAAGTCCAATGAAAACGGCGAAGACGTTTTTACGGGCATAACACCCGTTAATGCCTTGGGGGTTACCGACCAACACTCACAAAGCCAATTATATAACGAAGGACCTAATGATAAATTACTGCTTTTTATAAAAACGAAAGAAAAGGCAACCGATATTTCCATTCCAAATTTATTCCCTGAAAATGAATCTTTAAGCTATCTGAACGATTTAACATTCGGTAAATTAATCGACACGGAAATGGAAGGAACGCTACAAGCTTTAACTAAAAACGACAGACCAACCATAACAATTGAAATAGATAAAATTAATGCATATGCACTTGGAGAATTGTTTATGCTTTTCGAAGCGGCAACAGCATTCTTGGGTGAATTTTATAATATAAACGCTTTTGACCAGCCCGGTGTTGAGCTTTCAAAAATATTAACAAAACAATTACTTACCCCAACTGAAAATGATTCAAGTACCTAAAATTGGAGAACAACTCTCTAAAGAACATCTTGATTTTTTAAGTGCCGTAGCAAAATCTTGTCGCGGTACAATAATAAAAATGCTTAAGCAGTCTCAAAGTGGTCACCCCGGAGGATCACTTTCAACAATTGATTATTTATCTACGCTTTATTCATTCATAATTAGTCAAACCGGTGAAAAAGTTGTAGTTTCAAACGGTCATATTTCACCTGCCGTTTACAGTATTCTGGCTGAATGCGGATACATACCCAAACAAGAAGTTATCGACACATTTAGACAAGTGGGCAGTATTTTTGAGGGCCATGTCACAAGACATGTCAAAGGAATCGAATACGGTACAGGTCCTTTGGGAATTGGCGTTTCCGTGGCAAGCAGCTTTGCGCTCGCGGAAAAAATGAATAATTCAGATAACATGGTTTTTGGAGTCATGGGTGACGGAGAAGCTCAAGAAGGACAAGTGTACGAAATGATGCAGTTTGCCAACAAGTACAAGCTAAGCAATTATGTACTATTTGTAGATTACAATCGCGTTCAGCTGACCGACTCTTTGGACAAAATAATGCCAATAAACATAGGAGCACATTTTTTGGCCGCGGGATGGGAAGTGCTTGAAATCGACGGACACAATTACGACCAAATATGGGATGCAATCGGCAAATCATACAATTCAGACAAACCTGTATTGATCTTAGGTAAAACAATAATGGGTAAAGGAGTAAGTTTTATGGAAGAAACAGGAAGTAATTTTCAATCAACTTGGCATGGTAATGCGCCGGGCCCCGAAGAGGCAGACAAAGCTATTGAAGAACTACAACTTTCAAACAACGAAAAACAATTGTCAGAAACACTAAAAGATATAATTAAATGGAAACCATCGGAAACCGTATTCCCTCCCCTTTTGTCTAAAGTGGAAATAGATGCGGGTGAACCTGTGTTATACGAACCCGAAAAATTAACCGACAACAGAAGCGCGTACGGAGCGGCACTTTTAGATATGGCAAAAAGAAATAAAAATGTTGTTGCCTGTTCAGCCGATTTAAGCGGCTCCGTCAAAACGGCGGGGGTTGAATCGGAAAAGCCTAATCAACATATAGAAGTGGGAATTTGTGAGCAACAAATGGTATCACTTGCGGGAGGTTTGAGTTTATCAGGATTCGTGCCGTTCGCATCTACATTTGGGGCGTTTATGTCGAGCCGTGCCAAAGATCAGGCAAGAGTTAATGATATAAATTACACAAACGTAAAAATGGTATCAACTCATTGCGGACTATCTGTTGGAGAAGATGGGCCGACTCATCAGGCAATTGATGACATGTCATCGTTCCTTGGAATGTTCAACACAATGGTTATTGAACCCGCCGACCCAAACCAATGCGATAGAATCATACGTTACGCCGCTTCACATTATGGAAACTTTTATATTCGCATGGGCCGTCATAAATATCCTGTAGTAACTAAGGATGACGGGACTCCATTCTATGGAACTGATTACGTGTATGAATATGGAAAAACAGATGTCGTTCGCAAAGGATCTGACCTTACTATTGTGGCTTCAGGGGCTTTGGTTGGCGAAGCGGTAAAAGCTGTTGATGAGCTCAAGCAAGAAGATCCCGAGCTTTCTTTAGAAGTTATAGCGGCAAGCTCCATCAAAAAATTTGATCAAACAGTTTTTAACTCCATAGAAAAAACGGGCAAAGTTATTACGGCCGAAGACCATAATGGGATTGCCGGACTACATTCTCAGTTGGCAAAAAGCTTAATTAAGGAAGGTATTAATCCTTCTGTTTATGAATCTGTTTCCGTAAAAGAATATCAATTATCAGGCAAGGCGCCTGATCTATATGAAAAAACAGGATTATCATCTAATGGAATTAAAAAATTATGTCATCAGATCTTGCAAAAATAGGTGTGATCGGACTTGCGGTCATGGGATCTAATTTTGCGCGTAACCTGGCGTCGCGTCAAATAAAAACCGCTGTTTTTAATCGCACAACCGAGGTTACAAATGAATTTATCAGACTTCACGGAAATGAACATATTGTAGCCTCAAAAACACTTGAAGAATTTATTGCGTCCATAGAAAAACCGCGCAAAATTATTTTACTTGTTAAAGCCGGATCCGCCGTAGACGCAGTAATTGAATCATTACATCCAATGCTCGATACCGGCGATACCATAATTGATTTTGGAAATTCTCATTATAAAAACACTCAAAAAAGGTCCGAATCACTTTCAAAACTCAATTTACATTATTTCGGTTGCGGAATATCGGGCGGAGAAAAAGGAGCTCTTGAAGGCCCCAGCCTAATGCCCGGCGGTGCAAGAGAAACCTGGCAAGAATTGCGACCCATTTTTGAAGCAACGGCGGCCAAAGATTTCAGTGGTAATCCATGTGTTGCTTACCTTGGTCCAAACGGCGCCGGAAATTATGTAAAAACTGTTCACAATGGAATTGAGTACGGCATTATGCAAATTCTTGCGGAAAGTTATCAAATGCTGAAACGCATTTACGACGTGCCGGACGAACAAATTGCTCAAATTTTCGACCGTTTTAATCAGGGCAAGCTAAATTCTTTTTTATTAGAAATGTCCATTAAAGTTTTAAATAAAAAAGACGAACACACCGGTGACTCATTGTTAAGTAAAATTCTTGATCGGGCCGCTCAAAAAGGCACAGGCGCCTGGACGGGTACAGACGCGCTCGAAAGAGGCATTCCACTGCCAACCATTACCGAGTCGGTCATTGCAAGACAAGTGTCTTCCAAAAAAAATCTCAGAGTTGAATTAAACAAAGTATTTCCTGACGAACCGCCCAGCGTAACAACAAATCAAGACGATTTTATAAAAAACCTTGAATCGGCAATTTATAGCGCAAAGGTTTTATGCTTCGTTCAGGGAATGGAATTAATTAAAAACGCAAGTACTGACGAAAACTGGGATACCAACTTAGCTGAAGTTGCAAGAATTTGGCAGGGCGGCTGCATTATTCGAACACATTTTTTAGATTTGCTTGAAAAAGAATTAATCAGGGAACCAAAAGATAACATGATGGCGAACAAAACAATTCAATCACACCTTAAAGCAAATATGGCAGGTTTAAAGAAAATTGTACTCACGGCCACAAAAGATGATATCGCAGTGCCGGCATTTGCCAGCGCTTATAATTATTTCCTTGGCATGACTGAAGAAAACGGCCCCGCAAATTTGATTCAGGCACTAAGAGATGGTTTCGGTTCTCATACATATGAAAGAACTGATCAAGAAGGCGCATTTCACACCGAATGGGATTAAAATTAACAAAAAATTATGATCTACAGAGTTAAAGAACCTTTCTTCTTCACAATATTCGGAGCTTCCGGCGATCTGGCCAAACTTAAAATCTTTCCCGCTTTATATAGTCTTGCGGAACAAAAAAGGCTCCCAAAAGATTATTTCATCGTTGGATTTGCCAGAACTCCCAAAGAAAGAAAAGAATTTCAAAAAGAATTCTATGACAGTGTAAAAAATAAAATTGGTAAAGATTTAAATAAAAAAATTCTGCGGGACCTGGTTGAACACGTATACTATTTCACGGGAAAGTATGACCAATGCGAAAGCTATAAAGAGCTTAAAGATTTTTTACTTAAATTGAGCGGCGGAAAAATGCATACGCACATAGCATATTTTTCAGTACCGCCTACAGTTTTCAAGCCAATCATAAAAAATCTCGGCGAATGTCGCAGACAAAAGACCGATGACATTAGACTTGTAATTGAAAAACCATTTGGCGATGACAGTTGCAGTGCCGAAGAACTTTATCACTTCATTTCCAATTACTTCAGCGAAGACCAAGTATACCTTCTGGATCACTTTTTGGGAAAAGCGGGCGTGCAAAGCATTTTGCACCTTAGACAAACAAATCGTATTTTAAATCTTCTTTTAAAAGGATACGAAATAGCTAATATTCAAATTACGGCCTTTGAAGATATAGGAATCAAAGACAGAGTTGGATATTTCGAAGAAGTTGGAATCATAAAAGACATGATTCAATCGCATTTATTGCAGATTCTTGCTTTCACAACAATGTCAATACCTCTAACCACTAAGGCCGAAAGTCTGCATCGAGAAAAATATTCAATATTAAGCGCTATTAATGTACCGAAAAAACCTGAAAACATTGTGTTGGGTCAATATAAAGAATACAAAAAAGAAGAAGGCGTGCCGGCAAATTCAAAAACCGACACATTTGCCGCAATAAAACTATATATAGACCAGGAAGAATGGTTTAAAGTGCCTATTTATCTTCGTACGGGTAAAAAATTATCGGCTAAAAAGACCAATGTAATTGTTGAGTTTAAAAAATTTCCTTTTCAAAACCAAGAGGAGGAACCCAACCTGCTAAAAATTGAACTCAGCCCGGAAGAAAACATTATTATTCAGCTTGTAAACAAATACCGTAGTGGAGCGTCTCAATATGAAACCATAGCCACGTCAAAGTCAATCGCCTGCAGTGGTGATTATTGCTTGCCGGAACATGGCCTGCTGCTTCTTGATGTAATTAGAAAAAACAAATGCAGTTTTCTATCATTCCGCGAGATTTTAGCCAGCTGGAGAGTAACTGAAGATATTCTTAACCTAATATCCAAGCACAAAATCAAAGTTAATAAATATGATGACGGCTCAGGCGGTCCCTCATTGCAAAATAAGCTGGTACAAAATGATGGCTTTAATTGGCATAAATAAATGAATATTAAAAACTTTAACAATGAGGAACATTTTGTTGAAGCGGCATTAAATGCGGTTCGTGAATGTGTAAACCAAAAAAAACACCCTAAAATAGCTTTAAGCGGCGGCAGTACGCCAAAACGTTTTTTTAAGGCATTGGCGGATTCAAATATTTATTTACATGATATTACTTTCTATCAAGTTGATGAAAGATACGTACCAAAAAATGATCCCGAATCCAATTATAAACTTATTGTAGATACACTTTTTTCCAATCCAAAAAATCAACCGAAAGAATTGATTCATTTCAACACTAATTTGCCTTTATACGAAGCTCTAAAAGAATATGAACATAAATTACCCGCGGATGGATTCGATCTGGTTTTTCTTGGTATAGGACCGGATGGGCACACGGCATCACTATTCCCAAACACTACGGCACTTGAAGAAACAGATCATGACACGGCCTACACCACTACAGAAGATTTTGCCGTATTCGACAGATTAACGCTCACATTCCCAATTATCTTAAATTCACATAGAATAATCGTTTTGCTGAAAAACAAAACATCAATAATTGAAGAACTTATGGGCGGCTCAATGGATTCAACGGAATTCCCGGCCAAAAGATTACTTGAGCATCATAATCTGGATATTTTATTTTTGGAATAAAAAAAAGCGCTCCCCTTTTTGGGAGCGCTTTTAAAAAATATTACATTGCAGGTGTTTCCATTACAGGAGCAGCGGATGGTTTCAAAACAGCTCTTCGGTAAAAATCAGCCATAAAAATATTCTGTGTAAATGTTGATGCGGGAATACCAACCAGCACAATCATCAATATAATCCACACTATTCCAAGAGCAATCGATTTGAGTATGACCATTATATAATCACCAAAATTTGCAAAAACAGGCTTGATTAAACCCACTTCAAAAAGTGAACTGACCGTTTCTTTTTTAATAAAATTCATGCCCAGAATTGGAAACAAAAACAATCCGGCCAAACCCACAACTATTGCATAAAGCATTAAATCAATTTGAATTAAAATTCCAAAAATTATTGAAATAACAAGTGCAAAAGGTATAGCTTTTAAAAACATCATGAATCCAAGCTTTAGACAATCGCCAAAATCTAATTTGGGCAATTCTTTAGTTTCACCTCTCATAATTGCCTGGCCAATACGTACACCATAACCACCTATAACAAACCCTCCAAGAATCGGGATTAAAATTATAAGTATATTCAATAAAGCAATGGGCCGTTTAAAAGGGTAATTAAAGGCCTCTCTAAAAGTTAATGCATGCATATGTTGTTTTTTAAAAAATATATAAAATACATATATGCGCTATTATAAGCGTACAATTCAAAATTAGCAACTTATCGTAAAATTCAGTATAGATATTAAAACAATGGTGGACGCTGAAGGACTCGAACCTTCGACCTCCTCGGTGTAAACGAGATGCTCTACCAACTGAGCTAAGCGTCCCAAAAATTGAAGGCCGCACAAATTTATCATATCAATTTGGACTTTTCAATATTAAATAAAAACTCTATAGTGTTACTCGACCCCAGAGCCCAAAGAATAAAACAAAAGCATATGTTTAAAATTTATAAAACAGAAAAAAACCGCCTAAGAGTAATAAAAAAGCCGACTGCGGATTGCTGGATCGACATCAATTCCCCCACTGAAGATGATCTTGCCGCTTTAAGAAAATTTAAAATCAAAATTCCCGAAGAAGTGTTAATTTCCGTGCGCGATCAGGACGAAGTCCCCAAAATTGAACAAGAAGACAAATATACGTTTATATTAATACAGTCTCCCATCGACAAACCGTCAAGCGAACCCGGCGAATATGTAGTGGCTCCCATTGGAATTTTGTACAATAATAAAATAACGATTACAATCACCGAAGGTCGAAACGACGTTTTAAATTATTTGCGAACCAAATTAAGGAATTACGCCAAGAACAAAATCATAAACACGGCAAGAAGACCTCAGTTTATAATGAAGCTGATTCTTTTTTCGTCAAAAATCTTTTTAAGATACCTGAAAGTAATTAATCAACGAATATATCGCGCCCAAAACAAGCTTGAAGTATCATCGAGTGACCAGGACATTATTAACCTTATGGATGTGGGCAAATCGCTTGCGTATTTTAACGGTGCTTTACGACAAAACTTTTTTGTAATTGATAAAATAGCTAAAAAACGTAATTTCCACGTACTTGAAGACGATGAAGAATTACTGGAAGATGTTATGGATGAAACAAATCAGGCTAAAGAAACGGTAAAAATATATGAAAGATTAGTAATTGATACAGCAAACACCTTTGGAACAATTATTTCCAACAATCTTAATAAAACAGTAAAAACTCTTACTTCAATTACGATTATTTTGATGCTACCCACGCTTGTTGCCAGCATTTACGGCATGAACGTGCCGCTCCCCTATCAAAATTCTCCTTTCGCTTTTGTTATTGTAAGCGCATTTATTGTTCTTTCTTTAGTGTTGGGATTCGTATTCTTTTTCAGAAATAAGCTTTTTTAATATGTCAAAAAATCTTATTGAAAAACCGTCTTTAAAGCGCTTTTTGGTCAGATTTACAAACGCAATTGCAATAATACTTATCTGGCGATCAATCTGGAATTTTACCGACATGTATGTGCTCCCCGATAGGCCGATTGTATCAAATTTACTTACTTTAATAGCGGGTATACTAATTTTATACATTCCCGATCGAAGCATCAAGGAGCTTGTGGATTAACAAATTAATAAATGGTGCGCAGGAGAGGACTTGAACCTCCACACCCGTATATGGGCACTACCCCCTCAAGGTAGCGCGTCTACCAGTTCCGCCACCTGCGCGTAAAAGGGGAAAAAGCTTTGCTACCAAAGCCAACATATTTTAACCAAAATCCGAAAAATCTCAAGCAGAAATAAAACTTAAGCCTTTCTGCAAGCCTTAATTTATGATTAAATGCTTGCGTCATTTATTTACAATCCATGAAAAAAGAAATAAGAAGATCCATTTTATACAAACGAACCAAACAGGATCCCAACGATAAAAAACCAAAAGATGAATCAATTATTAATAAGATTTCAGCCGATCCATTATTTCAGCAGGCAAAAGAAATTCTCAGTTACATGCCGATTCATGGAGAAGTCGACCTGGTTCCCTTAATTGATAAATTTCCGGACAAAGATTTTATACTACCAAGAGTAGATATGGGCACTAATGATTTAAAGCTTTATAAAATCAATGATCTGGATGACGTGGAAAAAGGATCCTTTGACGTAATGGAGCCCAGAACTGACTTAGAGCAGATTCCTCCCGAAAAAATAGACCTGGTATTTGTACCGGCTGTAGCATACGACAAAAAAGGTCACAGAATAGGTTATGGAGGTGGATTTTACGACAAAATATTAAAGAAAATCCGGGCCAGAAAAATCGGCGTGGCTTATGAATTTCAAATAATTGACGAAGCTCCGGTCGAAGAACACGATGTACCGGTTGACGAGGTAATTACTGAATCCAATATTTACAAATAAACCATAATTACAAACAATATGGATATGCAAGCAATCAAGGCCTATGACATTGATCTTTATAATGCCATCAAGGCCGAGGAGAAAAGACAATCGCAAGGAATTGAACTTATTCCTTCTGAAAATTACGTTTCCACAGCCGTTTTGGAAGCCCTGGGTTCGGTAACGACAAATAAATACTCCGAAGGATACATTGGCAAAAGGTATTACGGCGGTTGTGAAAATATTGATATTGTTGAAGGACTTGCCATAGACAGATTAAAAAAATTATTCGGATGTGATCATGCCAATGTTCAGCCACTTTCCGGCGCTCCGGCCAATATTGCGGTTTATTTCGGATTGCTTGAGCCCGGAGACACAATTTTGGGCATGCACCTTGCCCATGGAGGTCACTTAACGCACGGTCATCCAGTTACTCACATGGCAAAGGTATTTAACTATGTCAGATATGTAACAGCTGAAGACGGAAGCATCGATTATGACAACCTTGAGCAAATGGCCATGGAGCACAAACCTAAAATGATTTTGGTTGGATACAGCGCCTATTCTAGAGACATCGATTATCAAAGAGTCAAAGAAATAGCTGACAAGGTTGGCGCTTTAACCATGGCGGACATAGCACACATAGCGGGCCTGATCGCGGGCGGAGAAATGAACAATCCGGTCCCCTATTTCGACGTAATAACATCCACAACACATAAAACGTTGCGCGGCCCCAGAGGAGGATTAATTATGTGTAAAGAAGAACATGCAAAAGCCATCGACAAAAGCGTTTTCCCCGGATTCCAGGGAGGCCCTCACGAAAATAACATCGCTGGTAAAGCCGTTGCGTTCAAAGAAGCACTTGAACCCGGCTTCAAAGATTACGCCAAACAAATTAAGGCAAACGCAAAAATTCTTGAGGAAGAATTCAATAATCGCGGCTACAAATTAATGTTTGGAGGAACCGAAAACCATCTATTATTAATCGATGTAACTCCTCACAACATTACCGGTAAAGAAGCACAAGTGGCCTTAGATAAAGCCGGCATCACTTGCAATATGAATATGATTCCAAACGATCCGCGCAAACCGTTGGACCCAAGCGGAATCAGAATCGGCACACCTGCCATGACAACACGTGGATTCAAAGAAGAAGAATTCCGTAAAGTCGCGGATTGGATGGATAAAGCCATGACAAACCACACCAACGACTCACTGTTGGCAGAATTGAAACAAGAAGTATCTGAAACTTGTAACCAATATCCGGTTCCCGGAATATAATTATTCCGGTCGTTTTAAATCAATCCCCACAGTAGGAGCAATGGTTGGTCCACCGGGACGCTTTAGAACAAGCAATGTAATGTCATCTTGTTGCTTGTAGTCGCCCATATATTCTTTTACATCGGAAAGAATTGCGTTACGTATGGCATGCGCGTTCGCAAGACTGCCATATTCAGACAAAGCTCTTTTCAAATTTGCCATACCATACATTTCTTTAGTGTTCTTCCAAGCTTCGGGTATACCGTCACTGTATGCAATTACCACATCGCCTTCCGCCATTTCCACATCAATTTCTTTCAAAATTTTTGAAATGTCCGGCAACATTCCAAGAGCAATCCCTCCGGATGGAAGCAAAGCCACCTTACCGGTTGCGGCTTCATATTTAATCAATTGTTCATGTCCCGCGCTCACATAACTCATTTTATTTTGTTCAGCCATCCATTTCATCATAACCAGGGTAATAAACATGTTTGCCGATGTCTTTTCTTTCAGAATTCTGTTTACCTGAGTCAATAGCGTCACCATATCCGTGTCTCCGGCATAATTATAAATTAAAGCATTCGCGATCGAGACCACTATACCCGATGGCACGCCATGCCCTGTCACATCACCCAAATACATTATCAAGTTTTCTTCATCAATCTTTATGAAGTCATAGCAATCACCTCCAATTTCTTCAGCGGGAATCAGCCCGGCCGAAATATCAATACCTTGAATTTTCGGAATTTGAGTAGGTAATAATTCTTTTTGTATTTTGGATGCCAATTCAAGTTCTTTTGCAACACGCTCCTTATAAACCAATGCCTTTGTGCTTTCATCAAGCTCGGCCGCCATCTTGTTAACCGCGTCCGCCAAAACACTTACCTCATCTTTTGTTTTAACATCAACTCTGTGCTTAAAGTCACCTTTTGCAATTATCCCCACACCGTCGGTCAGCTTCTTAAGCGGCTGAGTAATCGTTTTGGCAAAAAAGTAAGCTAGGAAAACGCCGATTCCAATACCAAATATGGCCATTAACATACTTCTCATAACACTTTGCCAGACGCGCTTTTCCAAA
This sequence comes from Candidatus Peregrinibacteria bacterium, assembly GCA_014729615.1. GTDB lineage: Bacteria > Patescibacteriota > Gracilibacteria > UBA1369 > UBA1369 > WJJQ01. The sequence goes on from WJJQ01000143.1 coordinate 18,448, forward strand.
TTCGCATAAGAAATATGATACACAACGGACAATTCTTCTGAAGCTGGCTGCACCAGATAGTCTACGCGTTCATCGGGAGCCAAAGGAGCAATGTTATTTTCACTTCTATCAACATAAACCGTTTCACCTTCATCATTACGTTTTAAGTAAACCGTTCTGTTTGTATTCAACGTTCTGGCGGAAGGAATTTTACTTTCCACTTGTTCCTTTTTATAAATACTATCCACTGTTCTTGCATTTCCCTCGTACCGTTTTTCATTATCCGTTATTGAATCATATAAAATTTCCCCTTCATAATTAATAATTTCAACGGATTCAAGATCTTCAAATTTTTCAAACTTATCTTTAATTTCGCGATTAAAATAAATAAAACTATCCTGCGGAATGTATAAATTGTAATCATTAGAAATGCGCTCCGCCGTCAATTCCGCATAAGAACGCGCATTTCTAAAAATATCCTGCGTCAAGTCTCGTCTGGTTTCAGAAGCAAACAAAAAAGCTGTTATTCCAAACAATAACAATATGAATAAACTAATCCCTACAACTAATTTTGTTTTTAATGAATTCATTTTTATTTTTATTTTACATCCTTGGCATGGATATATCCGTCTATTCTAACATTTAATTCAAATCCTTTTTTAATTGCGAAAATTGTTTCAGATTCAAATAGCGGCACCCCTATTATATCATTTTCCGTTATTATTTGCATCACTGTCTGCATCTGCTCCAGACGTTTTTCCTCGTCCAGGTTTTCAACAATTTCATTTATTAAACTGTCAACTTCTGCGTTTTCATAATTAATTGCATTAAAACTTCCAAAACCTAAATCCGCATCACGACTGTGAGCAACACCTTCAAGAAAATCCAACGCATCTCCAAGTTCACTTTTCCATCCTAAGAAATACATATCTGAATTTGCCTTCTTTAAAGCTTCACTAAACTCAACCGCGGAAAGTGCATTACTTTGTACATCAATTCCTATTTCTTCCAACTGGGCCTCAACGTATTTCGCAATCGCATCTAATCCCGCCGGATAATCAAAATTGACCGTTAGCCTTTCAAAACTCCCCGATTGCTTGTCTCTGATCAACCTTTTTGCTTCAGAAACATTAAAATCAGTCACTTTAATATTTGGATTAAAACCAAAAACTCCGCTACTAATAAACTGTGAAGAAGGTTTCGCGTACCCAAAAGCAAAGTCTACTAAATCATTTTTATTTAGCGCCATCGCTATAGCCTTTCTGACGTTTTTATCGGCTAAAAGCTCATTTTCAAAATTAAACATAATAAAACTCACTTCCAAACTAGGTATTGAATTAATTTCCCAGCCATCAGTATTAATATTATTACAACCTTCAAAATCGGAATAATTGTTTACCGAACAAGCAGTGGTGGGAGGCACATTTGCAAGAATATCAATTTCACCCTCTTCAAATTGTCTTTCACGATCTCTTCTACTTGCAATAGCGCGTAATATCACTTTTTCATATACAGGAGTGTCCCCCCAATAAGCATTGAATCTTTGCAAAACAGTATCATCACCTTTTATTGTATCAAAAACATAAGGACCAGTACCAACAGGAACATTTAAATCTTTTACTTCCGAAGGGAAAATATTTGTTATGGACAATTTTTGCAACAATAAAGGATCGGGGTTAACCGTTGTTATTTGGATCCTATCTTCTGAAATTCTTGTTACATCTTCTATTGTACTCAAAAAATCGATTAATTGTGAATCTTTATATAATCGAGCTCTTTCAATGCTTGCAATAACATCTTCCGCATCTAATGTACTGCCATCATGAAAAAATACATTTGGTCTCAAAATAAATTCCCACGTTTTATCATCTTTCATGCCCCAGGCAATTGCCAATCCCGGTTTTATTTGTAAATCATGATCCAATTTAATAAGACCTTCATACATATTGACCAAATAACTTCTATTAACAGGATTAAAACGAGTTGGCTCAAAACTAACGGGTTCAAACAAATAGCCAATAGTCAAACTGCCTTTACTTTCAAACTCATTTTCAATTTGAAACAAGTCTCTTTCGTACAAATAATAATTGATCTGCGAGCCAAAAAACAAATAAATCCCCAAAATGGCGAGAAAAATTACACCGAGTCCGGCTACTGATTTACCCAAAATTTTTGGCATTTGTTACGTTAAATATCGTATTATTATACCATACTTTCTAACGTTTTAAAACAGCCATGAATGCTTCCTGGGGCAAATCAACCTTACCAAATTTTTTCAAACGCTTTTTACCCGCTTTTTGCTTTTTTAATAACTTATCTTTTCTGGTTCTGTCACCTCCGTAAAGTTTTGCCGTTACATCTTTTCTTAATGCGCTCAACGACTCTCGCGCAACAATTTTCCCTCCTATAGCGGCCTGAATCGCAATTTCAAAATTCGCTCGCGGAATCAGCTCTTTTAATCTTTTACATAATCCTGAACCAACATAATACGCTTCGTCTTTGTGCGTAATTTGAGCCAGCGCATCCACAATTTCACCGGCAATTAAAATATCAAGCTTAACCAATTTATCAGTACGATATTCCAAATATTCATAATTCATGGAAGCATAACCCGATGTAATACTTTTAAGCTGATCATAATAGTCTGTAATAACTGAAGCTAACGGCATTTCAAATACAACAATGACTCTATTTTCATCAATATATTGAATATTTTTGTTTAATCCTCTTTTTTCAAGTGACATTTGCATAATCGCGCCCACATAAACTTTCGGCGTTAAAACTTCCACCTTAACCCATGGCTCCATAATTGATTCAATATGCGATGGATCAGGTAAATCCGATGGATTTGCCACAAAAACCTGATCACC
>WJJQ01000144.1 GCA_014729615.1 Candidatus Peregrinibacteria bacterium
CAACAGCAGAAGGACCGGAAAAACCAGGAGAATCAGGACCAGCAACAACAGCAACAACAGCAACAACAGCAAAATCAGCAGGATAAGCAGGACCAGCGGCAGAATGAAGAGCAGAAGCAGGACCAGCGGCAACAGCAGCAGGAGAAGAACGAGAATCAGCAGCCGCAGGCCCGGCCCGGCGAACAGCAGGATAACCAGCAGAAACCGGCGCCGGAACCGAAAATGAGCAAGGAGGAGGCCGAGCGCATCCTCAATGCACTCATGCAGATGGAGAAAGAAATGCAGCGCAGGGAAAAGGAAGAAAAGAAAGGCGCGGCCGGGGCAACCGGCCGTGACTGGTGAGCGAGCAGATCATGCAAACCAAGTGGTACAGACAAGCGGGAATGCAGGCGCTCTTGTTGGCCGCGCTGTTGAGTGCGCTGGTCTCCGGGGGATTGCAGGCTCAGCAGCTGAGTGTGGAGTTGAACGCGGACAAGCGGCAGGTGGATATCAATGGACAGGTCGTGTTGACTGTCAATATATCCGGCCAGATGAACAACCTGCCCCAGCCCCGGCTCGAGAATATCGGTCCGTTCGAGGTCCACCGCAGCGGGACCAACAGCCAGATATCGATGGTCAACGGCAGGATTACCGCCAGCCTGCGTGTCAACTATATACTTACGCCGAGCCGGGATGGCACTTTCACGGTGGGGCCGGCGACTGTGGAAGCCGGCGGCGAGCGCTATTCGAGCGGCACGGTTGACATTGCCGTTACTCCGGCCGGTTCCGCTCAGCCGGCAACGGGAGGTGGCGGAGCTCAGCCCCAGGGGAACAACGCTCAGCAGCCTCAGCAGGCCTCCCCCTCGGCCGGTGCCGCCGGGGGTGGGGCGAGCGCGCACGACGGCAACATATTTATCCGCCATTCGGTAAATAAGCAGGAGGTTTACCTTGGCGAGCAGCTCATCTACACGTTCGGCTATTACAACCGCCTGCGCAATATCGACAATCCGAACTACACGCCGGCTACTTTCACCGGATTCTGGGCCGAGGAAATCGACAAGCAGGCCCGCCACGCTACCCGCGAGGTGCGCGGCAGGATGTACCAGGTTCAGGAACTCCGGACCGCCCTTTTCCCCACTGTTGCGGGCGAGGCCACGGTTTCCCCGGCCAGGCTGACATACCAGTACCGTAATGTATGGGACTTTTTCGAGCGGGGGCGCAGCGGCACCCTGACCACGAAGCCTATCACCGTGAGCGTGAAACCATTGCCGGAGCGGGGCAGGCCCGGCAATTTCAAAGGCGCTGTCGGCCGCTACAGCACCTCTATCAAAGCCGACAGGACCACTGTTGACCAGGGCGAGGCGATTACGCTCGAATACACGGTCAGCGGAACGGGAAACATTTCAACACTGCCGGAAGTAACGATCCCCGGCCTGGATGAATTCGACATATACGAGTCACAGAGCGAAGAGCATATCGACCGCGGCGGCGGGAAGATTTCGGGAAGAAAGGTTTATACGTTCGTGATAGTTCCCCGCCGGGCCGGGAACTATACCGTTCCGCCGGTGGAGTTCAGCTATTTCGACCCGGAGGCCGAGCAATACAGGACTCTGCGGAGTGAACCCGTGCATTTCGAGGTAAAGCCGTCGGGAGACGGGCAGCAGCCGCCGGTTACCTATCGGATGTCACCCGAGAAGGTGATGGCGGTGGGCGAGGACATCCGCTACATCAAGGAGGATGCCGGCGAAGTCTTGCCGGCTGACGACAGGGCCGAGGGTGAAGGAAGGAGCGTTTTCTTCTGGCTTTCACACCTGGTGCCGCTGATCGCGGTGGCGCTGTCGCTGGCCTGGCGCCGTCATCGCGGCAGGCTGATGAGCGACACCGGCTATGCCCGTCTGCGCGGAGCCGGGCGTAAGCTGGACAGGACCCTGAAGCAGGCGGGCAAATCGGTTGCCGCCGGAGATTATACCGCCGGATACGCCGCCATGGACAGAGCGCTGAACCATTTTATCGGCGACAAGCTGAATGTTGAGACAGCCGGTATGCTCAGCGATCAGGTCGAACTACTGCTGGCCGCCAGGGATGTCGACAGCAGTCTCCGCGAGCAGGTTCGCGAGTGCCTGGATCATTTCAGCTATGTTCGTTTCGCACCGCAGAGTGGCGCGGACAGGGATACGGCCATGCGCTACCTGAAGAAAGTCCGGAAACTGTGTGGACAGCTGGACAGGGCTATTTGAATCCTTTGAAAGTACACTGAGCGACACATCGGAAGGTTATGGAGTCATGCACAGACTGACCGCGGGATGCCTGATATTGTTTAGCGTTGTTTTATGCTCGCCGGTCTCGGCGCAGCAGGCGGGAATCGGGGAAAGCGCCCCCGGCACCACGGTGGAGCAGAAATTTCGCCGGGCTAACAGCGCCTACAGTGAGGGCAATTATTCACAGGCCATGGAGTCTTACCGCGAACTGATTACAATCACCGGGCCCAGCGCCGGGCTTTACTACAATCTCGGCTGCTCGGCGATGAAGTCGGGCTATCTGGGCGCCGCGGTTGTGAATTTTCACCGCGCGCACCGTCTTGATCCCCGGGACAGCGACATCCGGGCGAACCTTGAGTTTGTCCGGGCCCTGATAACACCGGAGGATGGCGATGATGAGTTGGGTGGGGCGGGAAACCCGTTTCTCGGCAAGCTGAGGGACTGGATATTCATGGTGCGCGAGTCAGAACTGGCCATGGCCCAGATGATCTTTCTCGCGATGTTGACTGCCGGGGCCGTGCTGCTGGTAATCGGCGTATCCGGTTTTTCTCGTAGCATCGCCCGTGTCATCACGATACTGGGGTTTGTACTGCTGATGCTGAACAGCGCCATGCTGGGCGTGCACATATATGACAGGAAGTATGTCCAGCGGGCGGTGGTTGTGCAGGATGAGGCGGAGGCCCTCAGCGGTCCCGGCGAAGGTAATACCCGGGTGCTTGTGCTGCCGGAGGGAACGCTCGTGCGGGTGCGCGAGCAAAGGCAGGACTGGTCTCTTGTGAGCCTGCCCAGCGGGAGGAGCGGCTGGCTCAGGGTGGAGTCGGTGGAGAAAATCTGAGGCTTACTGGTTTGTGTATCCAGGGTAGGGAGGCTTTTCCCTGAATGTGCCGGTCGCCTTGTTGAATCCCTGGGCTATGCGGAAACCGATCACGCTCAACCGGAATTGCGGTTCGGCACGGTGGCGGTAGTAGCTGCGGCACCCGATGGCGTTGTAATGCCACCCGCCGCCGCGAAGGACCCTGTTGCTGCCCCATGAGGGGCCGCGCGGATTATCCGTTTTAAGC
>WJJQ01000145.1 GCA_014729615.1 Candidatus Peregrinibacteria bacterium
ATGATAGAAAATCCTTTAGTAGAAGCGACTGCTTTTAAAGATTATTATATAAAGGCCGGGTATACAAAAGAAAATACCGTTGAAATTTGGTCCGAGGCGATCGGTACGGCCGTGGATGATGTAAATGATACAATGCAGGCCTTGGGTGACATTATTGGAGGGATCGGATTAATGGTTGGTGGAATTACGATTTTTATTTTGATTTTCGTTAATGCCGTCAGTAAACGCAGATTCATTGGAATTTTGAAAGCGAGTGGAATTAATACGGGATCCATAATTCTTTCATATGTGTTTCAGGGACTTTGGTACACGATGATTGCAATTGGCATAGGATTGATTATTTTGTATGGATTTTTGGTGCCGTATATTGACAGGAATCCCATAGATTTTCCGTTTGCCGATGGAATATTGTACGTGCCGTGGGATTATGTTTTTGCGCGTTTACTTGTTTTAGTGGTCGTTTCCATGGTGAGCGGTTTTGTGCCGGCATATTTGATTGCCAGAGAAAATACTCTTAATGCTATTTTAGGAAGATAAATGAAAGTTGTTGAAACAAAAAATTTGGTAAAAAATTATGATAACGGTGAAGTTATAACTAAAGTGTTGCATGGAATCGATTTTTCCGTGGATGAAGGGGAGTTTGTGGCAATTATGGGTCCTTCGGGATCGGGTAAATCGACTTTAATGTATCAAATGGGTTTAATTGATGAGCCCACGTCGGGTGAAATTTTCATTGAAGGGAAAGATGTTGTGAATATTGATGTGCATGAAAGACAGCAAATTCGTTTGAAAGAACTGGGGTTCGTGTTTCAAGATTATGCTTTGATACCTGAATTAACGGCCGCGGAAAATGTAATGGTGCCGTTAATTATGATGGGATATTCTAAAGAAAAAGCGCATGATATCGCGCAAAAATTTTTGGAAAAAGTTGGATTGGGGCATAGGTTGAACAATACGCCCAGTCAGTTGTCGGGCGGGGAACAACAACGTGTAAGTGTCGCCAGGGCGGTTGCGAACGAACCGACCATTTTAATGGCGGATGAGCCGACCGCCAGCCTTGATACCAATATGTCGGAGCAGGTGATGGATGTTTTGAAAGATTTAAACAAAGCCGGACAAACCATTATTATGGTTACGCATGAGGATATTTACGGAAAAATGGCACAACGTGTTGTGCGTTTGAGAGACGGAAACATAGAAGATTACGGTAACGGCAAAAAAAAGTAGTGATAAATGTTGATTTTGTGCTAGAATTCGGGTCTTAAGCACTTAAAAAAGTTTAATGGATAAGTTTAAACTGGTTTCAGAATATAAACCGACGGGTGATCAGCCTGACGCGATTGCAAAACTTGTAAAGGGAATAGAAAAGAAACAAAAAAACCAGGTGCTTTTGGGTGTTACCGGTTCCGGTAAAACCTTTACGATGGCAAATGTAGTTCAGCAGGTGCAAAAGCCGACATTGGTTTTGGCTCATAACAAAACTTTGGCGGCGCAGTTATGCGCCGAATTTAAAGAGTTTTTTCCCGAAAACGCGGTCAGTTATTTTGTTTCTTATTATGATTATTATCAGCCGGAGGCATATGTGCCATCCAGTGACACGTATATTGAAAAAGACGCATCAATCAATGAAGAAATCAATAAATACAGGCACGCGGCGACTGTGAATCTGCTAACAAGAAAAGATGTTTTAATTGTGGCTTCGGTTTCTTGTATTTACGGACTCGGATCCGATGAAGATTACATGAATTTTTCGATTGAATTAAAGAAAGGTGAAGAAAGAAAAAGAGATAAATTATTAAGGCATTTAACCGATATACAATTTTCGCGTTCTCATATGGATTTTAAGCAGGGACAATTCAATGTTCTTGGCGATACATTGGAAATTTTTCCACCCGATAGAGATACGATTTTCAGAATTGAATTTTTCGGGGATGAGATTGAAAGAATTACCGAAGCGGATTCTTTTACGGGTGAAGAATATAGAGAGTTGGATTCGGTTACCATTTTCCCGGCCAAGCATGATGTTACGAGTAAGGAAAAAATTGAGGGAGCTGTTGACAGAATAAAAGCGGATTTGAAATTAAGATACGATGAATTGAAGGCGCAGGGTAAAATTTTGGAAGCGGAAAGAATAAAAACAAGAACGGAATATGACTTGGAAATACTTTTGGAAACCGGTTATGTAACGGGTATAGAAAACTATACAAGATATTTTAGCAATAAATCTGTGGGTGAGCCGCCGGCTACACTTTTAGATTATTTTCCCGATGATTTTTTAATGTTTGTCGATGAATCCCATATTACAATTCCTCAGGTACAGGGAATGCATAACGGTAACTTTTCAAGAAAACAAACTTTAATTGATTTCGGGTTCAGATTGCCATCCGCTCATGATAACAGGCCGTTGAAATTTGAAGAATTTGCAAAAATGCTTAATCAGGCGGTTTATGTTTCGGCGACTCCGGCAAAATATGAAATGGAAAAATCGGGCAAAAACATCGCGGAACAAATAATCAGGCCAACCGGACTTATTGACCCTGAAGTTGAGGTCAGGTCCAGTAAAAATCAGGTTGATGATTTACTTAATGAAATCCAAAAACGTGTCGCGGTTAAAGAAAGAGTTTTAATTACAACTCTCACAAAACGGTCGGCCGAAGATTTAACGGAATATTTAACAGACGCGGGGGTTAGGGTTCGTTATTTACATTCCGATATTGATACACTGGAAAGAATTGAAATTTTAAGAGATTTGAGACTTGGTAAATTCGACGTGCTTGTGGGTATTAATTTGTTGAGGGAAGGGTTGGATTTGCCCGAAGTATCTTTAATTGGTATTTTGGATGCCGATAAACAGGGATTTTTGCGTTCCACTCCCGCTTTGATTCAAACAATCGGAAGAGCGGCCCGAAACGCAAACGGATTTGTAATAATGTATGCCGATGTAATGACCGATGCCATGAAAGGAGCTTTGGAAGAAACGGACAGAAGACGGGCTATCCAAAAAGAATACAATGAAAAACATGGCATAACACCGAAAACTATTATCAAAGAAGTGAAAGACATTGCCATGCATGGCCGCAAAAAAGGTGAAATCGAGGTTGGTGACAGAACAATTCAAATTACAAAAGTACCAACAGATGAACGAAAAAGATTGCTTGAAGAGCTTGAAAATCAAATGGATCTTGCGGCACAAAACATGGAATTCGAGCGGGCGGCCGAGTTGCGAGATGAAATTGAAGAATTAAGGGATGAATGGGGTTTGTAAAAAATGTATATGAACAACGCCAACAAAATAGAAAGCAGAGAGGTTAACCATGCTGTTTTGATTGAGCAGCTTGCGGAATTAATTGAAGAATCAAAATTGCTTGTTGTTGTAGTGGATGAAGATGAAAAAATTTGTATGGGAAAGATAAATTATACAACTGAAGAAGATTTGCTTAAAGGAAATGTGACGTTGAAATACAAAAAAGATGATGAGATTTGTCTGGATACTTTTTCTTTGAGTGATGTGGTTAAATCGACACGTTTGTATCGCGGTTTGCAAGCTAAAGGAACTGAAACTGTAGCATATGATAAACAAAAATTAGAGGAAGAACTTGATGGGCCTTTTGGAAAACTGGGAACCGCTTCTGAATATGCTGAAACAATCGCGCCAAGTACTTGCGATCCTTCAGAGCGGTTGGAGGGCGATGTGGAAGTCAAAGAAATAAAGGATGACGTTAGTTCTAGGTTGGATATTGTTTCGGGCATTCCCGCGCCTGTTTCGTCGGGTTTTCCAAGTGTGATTAGTGAAAATGAACCGGGACAGAAGTTGCGCAGGCCTCAGAACGTGCAGATTGGTCTGAAGCTTCGTGACTTGGCAAGCCGAAAGGGCTTTAAGACAATTCCCAAGGCGGAAGCGAAAGAAGAGTTGGATACTTACAGAAGCAGTAAAAAGCAGGGTCAAACATTCAGATTCGTGGGATTCGTGTCGAAACTGAATGATGAAAACAAAGAAAAAATGGAGTTTTGTGATATGTGGCTTACGGAATTGCCGGTTCAAGGTTACAGAGTGAAAATTTATATAAAAGCGGTGGGAGTATCCGGAAGGGCTGTAAGAGTGCCCCATCATGTAATCGGTTATATCATTCAACTTAAAATACCTGTTCAAATTCTTTTGAAAAACAAATGGATTGTTCGAGAAAATGAAATTATTTCTGAAAAAGAAGCAGGTTATGAATACTTTGTTTCGGATTTGGAATTAAAGAAAAAGCGAAAGGTTTTTAAAGCCATGAAAAGTCAGGGGATGGAAAGGTATACAATTGAAATACCGTTAATAACAAACATGGAAGAAATTGGCATGCATTATGCAAAGTTGGAAAAACTAAATGAATTGTTAAAGCAAAAACTAAAAGCGGAGGGTGTAAAAGGTTTGTGCAATATTGGAAAGTTTATTGAAGAAAATTTTTAGGATGTGGACTTTTTTTATAGCAGAAGTCCGGAAACTGCTTTTCTCATTCGTCTTTCAGACCCAGCTTTTCGTGCAGCCAGGTCAGGTACGCGCCGTAGGGCCGCCCCAGAAAAGGTGCCAGCACGATCACAGAGACCGTCGCTCTCAAGAGTTGGTATGGGTCTGTTATTCCTATTACGAAATAAAGAATCAGACCGTATTGCCAACTGAAGTACAGGCCGTAGAAAACTGTGTCGGCCACGTACATCTTGAGCCAGTGCGACCGGGGTTTAAGCGGACTTAACAGCTTAAGCCACCAATCTCGGCACCAGCGAAATATGGGCGCGGTTGCCATGCGCAGGGGAGTGTTGGCCAGACGAGAGCCAAGCATCTCCCACCAGGTCATTCCGGCGATGAGCAGTTCGATCACCAGCCCGGAGGTGATGAACGAAAAAGTCAACGCCGCAATGAAATCAATGAGTATCCTCCATAGAAAGAGGAGTACTCGCCTTTGCCGCTTAGGAGCGGCAGTGTTGTTTTCCATCTCTCTTTCCTTGTTGGATTGTTTGAGCTTTAAAAGGACACTCACGAATGAGGAATGTGATAATACTTTAAAATGGACGTTTTGTAAAGGATTCTCCACGGTTGTTCCTATGATAAAAAAACTATTGTCAAGATGGCTTCAGTAAGCCATAAAAGGGCATAAATCTGTGCACGTGCAACTTATGAAAAAAGTAGTATTCTGAAAACACTGGCACGGTTTATATTATTTTTATATAAATTGTGCTAGTGCGCCAAACAGAGGTTGCCAAAAACGAGCTCCGCTTCACTATGCTCTTGCGCGTCGGGTATCTGTCAATTATTTTACATTTATGACTAAAAGAAAGCTTAAACACAGAGCAAAACAACGTTTGGACAAGGCTACTGAATTGGCTGAAGGGACTTTAGATCAAAAAATGCTAGTGAAAAACACTCTTAATGTTGTTTTTCGGGATCCTATTGATAAAACACGGTTGAATGTAGCGGCCGTTTTAGATGAAGAAGATGTTTACGGATGGAGAGTTGATGAAGATACTCTTAAAAAGACGCAGGAATCGGTTGATAAACTTAAGGGTGTGCCAAGTATAAGGCAGATTCACGAGGAGTATGTAATTACAAAACCCGATGGAATTGATCTTTCCGATGAGGAGTTTTTAAACGCTTCCAAAGCACTTGGAGAAAAAACGAAGGTATTGTTGGAAAATCTTAATGTTGAGCTTGCGAAAGTTGTTCCGGGCAGGCGTGAAGCTTTAATCAGTAAATGTTCCAATCAAATATTTGAACTGGCAAAAAAAAATCCTGCTTTTCGTGAATATTTAAACAGAGAAAATGACAGAAAAGAAGGTAATCATCCCGGTAGAATTGAAGCAGTATTGTCGACATTGTTTTTAGCGGGAGGATATTATTTGGAAATGAGGAAAGTGCCACATTTTGATCCTCGCACGAAAGTATCGACTTCAAAATCGCAATTGTCTTATTTTCGTATTTCAGGGTCTGACATGGTCAGTTTTAAAGACCAAATAGGTACTTTTAACGCACCGGTTATAAGACTGGATAAGCTTATTTATGGTACGGGTAAGCCTGATTATTTGGGTTTCTTCGATGGTAGAACGGGATTAACTTTTATGCTGGAAGAGGCTATAAATAATGCCGCTTCCATAGAATATGAAAGAATAAAAGCCGATTTCTCTAATTTTTTGGAAGATCAAGACATTAATTTGAACAAGGTGCGCTCATTGATTGAAAGTTATACGATAGAACATGAAGCTACGCATGCGTATTTAAATGAGCGTTTCCCAAGGTCGTGCAGAATGACAAGTCAGGGGTTTTTGCTACTTGTTAAAGATTTAAATATTGATGTTTCGGCCGGTGTAAAGGCGAATATGGATGGAGTATATAATCCGGTAAATTTTCAGGAATTGTGCGCGACAGGTGCTGAAATTTTCAATAACGCAGATGATTTTCCGCTTGATCTGCTTATTTATCTTGGCACATTGTCGAGTCATGATAATCCGGCTGATCCTTATCAGCTTTTTTGTCAAGTATTACCGAATTTAACGGTACAATTGGCTCCGCGATCGAAATATCGAAAAGAAGCAATTAAAGATATTAAACAAACGCGTGGTCAAAATCTTTCCAAAAATATTTTTGATATGATTAAACACACTTTCGGGAAAGAAGATGTTAAACGGATTGGGCGCGCTTTATACGATTTGGGGCTTAAATTAATGAAAGCAGGGGAAACCGGAAAGCTGCCCAGGGTGGAATTGTAATTTTTTATTATAATATTATTTGATAAATTAGTTAACTACAGCTATGGATGTGTCAGATCTTACAATGTATGAATTCATCAAGCTTTGTTGGTTTTTTCGGCGAACATGCGAAGGCTTTCCATTTGTTCTTCTGTGGGGTTTATAAAATTGCGGACTTTTTTAATAAGTTCAATAGCCTCGCTTAAGGTATATCCCGTGCTTATTAAATAAGCAATTACCATGGTAGGTCCGCGACCTACACCTGCCCTGCAATGAACATAAACTTTACCTCCATTTTTTACTTCTTTTTCAATGAATTCAACACCCGTTATTAAGTCTTCGTCTGTTGGAGCGTGATAATCGCGCGTAGGAAGGTGCAAAGTTTTTATGCCGACAGGCGGAGTAACCATGCGCATGCTGACAACAGCTGTAATTCCCCATTTTTTTAATAGTTTTATTTTTCTTTGGGTGAATGCGCCGCCCAAATAAACCTTGGGAGTAACTCTTATGTTTTTATACATTGAATGTCCCAATATCAGGCGTGATAAATAATTAACAAATGTCTGCCAAAGTACTAATAATCGATTAATAATTTTCATGGTGTTATAAGTTGGATTCTTTCAGGTAAAATTTCAATGTTTACATTTTTATGCTTTTCGAATGAATCGTCAATTGCCCATAATGTTTCTTTTTCGGCAGAAATGGATATTTTTTTAAAATGAAAATGGTCTCGTGTGAGTGTTAGGGGATCGTGCATTAAAATCAAATCGAGTTTTCCATCTTGAGGATTTATACGTTTATCTAATTTAAAATCTGCAAAGCCAAGTGAAGAAAAATTTGTTACAAAAATAATATTTGTTTTTATTTTTTGTGTTTCACCGTCCATTTCGTAAGTGTATTCTTGCGGTTCATAATTAATGGATTTTAATGTGGCACTAAGATAAGCTAACTGGCCCATGCGATTTTTGTCATCTCTTTTAATGTTAGACATCACTTCAGCGGGCGGGCCGGCATAAGCTCTCATAATGACTCGTCTATTATTGAATTTAAAGGCGTCGAATTTTTTAATGTTAGGATTCACCAACAATTCCAATGCGTCTTCAACCTTGGCGGGAATACCAATTTCTTTTGGAATAAGGTTGCCCGTTCCGCCATGCAAAGCCAGAACTGGTATGTCAATTTTTTGCATGTATTCGGAAATTGTTCCGTCTCCTCCGTATATAAGCGCCATGTCATAATCTTCGCAGGAAATGGTTTCTCTGCCCGTTATGTGGACATCCCAGAAAATGTTATGCTTGCGAAAAAAACGATTTAAAACGGATAAAATTGGGAAGTCTTGTCCGGATTCCGGATTAATAATGCAAATTATACGCATATTTATAACTGATTTTAAAGCCTGTTATTTTTTCTCGGTAAGACCGATGATCAATGAAAAGACTAACAAGGCCAGGAATACATAGAAAATGATTTCCGCAATATTTGCCGCCGCGCCGGCTATGCCTCCAAACCCGAAAATTGCTGCTATTATAGCTACAATAAGAAATATTAAAGCCCATCTCAACATAACAGTTGGGTTAATAATAAAAAGTTTTCTTAATTTAAAGCTAGAGGTAAAAGTAATATTAATCAAGTGCTTCCGCTGTACTTATAATGTATATGAAGTAATATTAATTTTGGTGTGGATTTTTTCATAATGTTGAACCATCGTTAAATTGTAATCCAATATCTTCTGACAAGTTTATCTTTTACTTCTATTTTGTCCTGCAATTCGCCTTTGTTTTTTTCAATAATTCTTTGGGATGCTATGTTTGTGTCATCACACGTTAAAAGGACTTTTTTCAGGCCGATTTCCCGGGCTTTTTCCAATGCCAGTTTCATAATTTTATTACCATAACCCTTTTTGCGGGCGGATTTTCGAATGGCGAAACCTATGTGTCCGCCCCTCTTTTTGCTCCAATCGACCAGTTTATGACGAATGTTTACGTGTCCGACAAATTCGTTATTGTCGATTAGCCAGTAGGTTGTTGAGGGCATCCAGTCTTTGGGTAAATTTTCGCCTTTTGCATTGTCATCCGTTCTTTGTATGTATTCAATTAGATTAGTTGGTTTTTCAGGCACGTTCCAAAATCAACTTACATTTTCTTTTTCGAATTCTTGCAGTGCCGACACCCAACTTTGTTCAAATTGTTTGTTTGGTTTTACCAGTTTCATGATTTTTCGAGGTCAGCATTATGCTTATTTTTTGGATTTTATTAAGGATAAAATTATGTAACTCAGTAAAAATGTTGGTATCACAACTAACCCGATTTCAGAAATTAACATGCGCATTGTATAGCCACAGCATGTTGGTCTTATCCAAAATTGAATTAGTTCTGCATCTGGCAGACAGTCTACAAGATGGCATTGCAGATTATCGGGTAAGTAAATGAATCTAAAGAATAATATGTACAGTGCTAAAACCAGCGCGGTAATTATGGTGGCAGTGATCAGTTTTTTGGCTGTTGGTTTAAACATTGGCAGGGATTTATAAAATAATTATGTTTACTTTAACGTTTGCAATTTAGTTAAGCTGAGAGATGGTAAAATATTACCATCAATGATCGGTTTGGGCGAGTTGGATGAGTGCCTTTTTTTAGTAAAGCCATGATTTACTTGACAATATATTTTTTTTAGGTTATAATTTAGTGAAAATCTTTTTATTTAGCTTAAATTTATGACTGAAAAATTATCTAATAATGAGCCACAAAAGCTTGAAGCAGCTATGGGTCAGAATGTTAAGCAATTTGCTAAACAACTAATTGATCGTGCAAAAACTGATGATGTTGATGTGCAAGGTGATTTTAATGGTATTACTTTGTATGTATCCGCTGCGGAACCTGGTACTGTTGAAGATTTAGTAAACTTTTATTCACAGGAAAGTAATCGTAGAGTAGAAGAATATCGGAAATCTCCCGAAGGTAAAAAGGCTGCTGAGGAATCCGAAATGCTTGTAATTACACTACAGGAGAAAGCTAATAGCTTAATGAAGCAACTAGATTCAATTGATTTTGCCGATTTGGAAGCAGTGATTGATTGGATTGTAGATATTCAGGAAGTAAGTGAGTATATTGGTGTTTCATTTGACCAACAAAAAGTAATTGATACGTTTAAAAGTAATGGATTTGATGCAGGTATAAATACAGGCGATGATTTTAATAAGGAGGATGCTGAAAATTTTGCAAAATATTTGGTAGGTCAAGTGTTGAAAGGTATTGGTACTTATGGAGTGAAAAGTCAAAATATTCATAAATTTGCCAGTGAGTGGAAAGAAAAATTTGGAAAAAAAGCTCGGATGGAGCAAAAGCAAATAGATCAAATAAAAGAGCGTCTTCAATGATATTTGCTTAAAATTTTTTTTTGATTAAACCGTCTTTGTTAATGTTGCAATTTCAGAGTTTATTTATGAATGATAAATGCCAACCAATCCTTCCGAAATTCTGTGTGAACTTGGAACTCTAAGTTCAATTAGTTGTTCCTCTTTTGTTTCGTCGAAAAATTTGTTAGTCAGATTTGTGTTTTTTTTGAATATGCGGATTATTTTTGATTCTAGATTACCGGTTATTGTATTTGGAATTATAATTTTTTCATTAAGAATATGTTTTAAATCGGTCTTTTGTTTATCCGGCAGGTGCTTAAGAATTAGCTCGAACGAATTACCGAATAACTTTTCTTCTTCTGAGTCTGCAATCAAAAGATTTACACCTTGGGAAAGGGATTTATTAAAAAGCTCAAGAATTTTATTTATGGGCTTATTTATGTGTAATTCCATGTAGTGATTTGCAAGTACTTCAAGTAGTGTTTTGAGATTTTTATTGCAGAATTCGTTTAGTATTTCAGTTTTGCTGAGGACATGCAGCAAGTCATTCATGACGATATTGGTTCCAGATTTTTTTGTCAGTGCAAATGGGTCATAAACTAATCCCAGCGAATTCTTTGATTTTAAATATCCTTTCCCCAAGGCAAAGAAAACGTATTTGGTTGTGCCCAAATATTTGTCTATTTCATATGATTGATTACTACTTTCAAGAAGATTTGCACTAAGTAATTTATCTTCGTTTAGAATGTTTTCACTTTTTATTTCGTGTGTGGCGAAGTGTTCGGGAAATGTCGAATTGTTTTCGAATATTCTAATTTCGTTTTTCTTTGCAAATTTTTCTATAATCTCAAATGTTTTTTTTATTTTCAACATAATTATCGGTAGGATAGATTCTGTATTCCAGTATATGTAGTTTTTTGCCACTCATGTTTGTAATATCGTATTCTCTGGCAATCTTACCTCCTAAAAGCTCAGGAATTTTTCTGCTTGGATAGTTATCGGCGGCTACCGGATATAGTAGATAGTCGTAATCTAGATTTTCGTCGGTCCACTTTTTAAGAGCCGTTATTGTTTCTTTCCCATAAGCATTACCGTGTGCCGATTTCTTAATCCAGATGCCTAACTCGGGGGTTTTTCTGTCAATATGATGAACTCCACCACAGCCGATAAAATCTCCATTTTGTTTATTAAGTATGACAATTTGGAAGTTGCTACCTTCTTTATTTTCTTTTATTGAGGTTTTAATAAATTCAATTGTTTCCTCAATTTTTTTTGCGGGTTTAGGAAACATATGGGTAGTGATTTCCGCTGTGAACTCCCTAAAAATATCGTTTTTGTATTCTTCTTTAATGCTTTTTAAATAAAGGTTGTTGGTCTCAATTGTGAGATTTGACGTGTCCATGAGGGGGTAAACGGTGATTTAGATATTTAATAATTGGTAAGAATTCATTGTACTCTTCATACAATGCATCGGTATTATCTGAATCGAAAAAATAAGGGACAAGCAGTCTAAATATTACTGCTCTTAAAATTAATTGTAGCTTGGTGAATTCATCTAAATCAATATGTTTTAATTCATCAATTTTAGCATTATGCCATGCAATAGAATCTACAACCAAGCATATAATAGAATACTCTGCCGGGAAAAAGCCCGGTGAAAAATCAATAATTATCGGTTCATTTTCATTAAAAAGTATATTACCAGCAAAATCGCAGTGGACTAATTGACTTTGCAGATTTATTTCAGCTTTGATATTTTCAAGTTCGTTTATGTATCCTTTAAATCTGGCCGGTAGATTACTTGGGATAGACTGTTTTGACCAAGCAACATCTTGTGCTTTAGTCCATGGACTTTTCCATTCGTCAAAAAATATGGGTTTGCTTATGTTCTTTATAGATGAGTTAAAACTAATAGCTGCTTTTATTTTTTCTTCTATTCGACCTTCGTGAAAGCTGCCCGGAATGAATGTAGTTGCACAGTAGGAATCTTCTACATAGTTTCCATTTTTGGATTTTATCGGTCCGGAATATTGTAAATTTTCGAAATTAATTTTTTCTAAAGCATTGGCAAGCCAAATGTATTTTTCTTCTTCATGAACAGGTTTTATTACAATATTACCAATTTTGTATGATTCTCCCTGTCCACCGCTTAATAATTGGGCTTCGGTATCGTCTGTAAAATGTTTTATTATTTCTTTTTTGATCATTTTGCGTGAAAGTGCCAGTGTACATGTGGAAAGTTGTGTTGGTATAATATAACCGTTATATGGGGCTTACCAGAGTAATTTTTTGGTGAGTGATCGAATATGCATGCTGGGCTGGTAACGTTTGCGTGATTTTGGCGGACTGTGGGCCAAGCAGGCAGGCAACGAAGCCATATATACGCCTGTTAGGTGATGTAAATTATTTTTTTTTACTCATTCAGCTTGTAGGAGCTTAAGTACCCTCCAAAATTTTCCTTGCTGGCTTTTTTCGCGAATACTATGCCATCAGCAAGCAACCCTTTGTATTCATCAATTTCTTCAATATTCTTGCTTCCACAACGGATCTTTTCGAGCGAAAAACTACTTTTTATATCAAAACTTAATTCAGGAAACAGTAACACTCCTTTTTGATGTTTTTCTATCCGCAAAATGTAAGAATTCTTGCCAGTTCCATATGAATTGACCTTGTTAATACAAATAGTAAAACTAACCCCAGTCTTAGCTTCGAGTAAGCTTTTAACGTCAATAATTTCCGATCCTTTACTTATACGAAATCTTGGAAAATGCAGATCAGTCGGCCAAAAATCATCATCAGTTCTGTCAATATTTATAATGGCTATTCCGTTAATTTTTAGTATTCTAGAAATCTCCTTAATCGCCTCTATTTTGTCGTTAAAATAGTGAAAGGCATTTGTAGAGTAAATTAAGTCAATGGAATTATTTGCCATGGGTAGGGTTTTGCAAGCATTCGTATTAAGTAATACTGGCACTGTTTTATTTTGGAACGGAATTTTGAATTCCCTTGCTATCAATAATGGTTCTTTTTGAGCTTCTTCATGTCTTATTTGATTAGCAAAAAAGAGGCTGTTGGGATCAGGTTTTCCGCTATAAAAGATTCCAAATAGGTTTAATTCTGCCTCTTTTTTTGAAAAAATGTTACTCAAATCCCATAAAGATCTACCAACCCCGCAGCCAAGGTCAACTATGGATATTTCATTATCTAGCTTGAATCTCTTTGTTATTTCGTCAATAAGATTGAAGTCTAAAATTGACATTACTGTTTGTAGAGATCTACTTATGCTTTTGTGACTTTTAAGCTGTTTATTCACCTTTTTGTAAAAAATAATTTATTTCAGCTAGCGTTTGCAGGCTATGCGACGATTGGCACTGGTATAATATCACGACAGTGCACACCAGTGCCAAATGTGGGCGTTTGCCGAGCTGAGGCAATAAGCCGTATAGCCTGCTGTTAGCCGCCCCGAGCCGAAGGCGAGAGTGCAGCGTGGCACGACTAAAAGGAGTGAGTTCAAAAATATTATCCCATCCAAATAAACCTTTTGATAGGCTTTTAACTAATTCATGAGGAATTTTCAGTATAATGCTATACTCTCATTATAATAATCAAACTTGATGAAAATAAAGTTTAAAATAGATTCCTATCATCTTGCTTATAAGCTTTGGGTTAGCAAGGCTCTGGATCAGAAGGATGCTCAATGGACTAAGCTATTGAAAAGAATTGAGTCAAAATATTCAGATTATGCTGGTTATTGTTTTTTTAATCCAGCATACGTTGCTCATGTCATGGATTGGTCTAACTACAATTCAAAACAGGCTGATGTACTGAGAGATAAACCAGTCATAGATAAGATATTCAATGAAATCTTCGACTCCAAAGTTTTTAAGGAAGCCAGAAATGAAACTGTGGAGTATTCAAAGAGGGTAAAAAAGGAATGGAGTAGAAATAAAAAATGGCTAAAAGTATTACAGGAATACATGGGTATAGAAATGCCAATTAACGTGGAAGTATATCTTCTCCATCCTGATCTAAGAATTGGCAGTTTTATAAAACAGAATAAGATGGAGTGGGGCAACCAAGACAATTTTGATAACTACCAGTTCATAGGCATTTGTCATGAATTAATGCATTTAGTAACTGAGAAAGAGTTTTATAAAAATAAAACTGAAAAAGATCAGTGGATTATGCATGCAATCATTTATCTGACAACTGATGAGGAACTAAGAATTAGAATGAATGATTCTCAGTATTTTGACCACGAATTAAGTAAATATC
>WJJQ01000146.1 GCA_014729615.1 Candidatus Peregrinibacteria bacterium
ATTGGAGAGATTTTGACAACATCAAATAAATTTATTCTCGAGATAAAATTTATAAAAACAAATCTTTTTTCCTTTCATATATTTTATCGAATTCATTAATAATTATGAAAACACTTTAAAAGGGTATTAATTGCAATATCGATAATAGATCGTAAGGAAGTTATTTATAAAAGACAATATCACGTAGGAATCATCGAACGAATAATATTATCTCATCATTCCTTTATTTATTTAATTTGAAGTGATTTTTTTTGCATAAGTTTCTTCCTCTGATTCCAGGATAGATACTGATTTATATATCACCAGCAGAGTTAGAAGATACATGTGTTTTGAATCAGTTAGAATAATGAAGATAAAGACATGATACAAAAAAAATAATGATGACGGAAATTATTTTAGAAATCTTGACATAAAAAAAACTTATCTTATTATTACTACGAAATATACAGTTTAATAGTTTTACAGTTCTTATAAGTTGTATATTATTGAGGAGGTTTTACAAAATGCCCATTTATGAATATGAATGTAATGATTGCGGAAATGTTGTTGAAGTCTTTCAAAAAATTTCGGAAGACCCTTTGTTAACTTGCAGCAATTGCTCCGGAAAGCTTTCAAAACTCATCTCACAAAGTAGTTTTCATCTGAAAGGTACGGGCTGGTATGTAACGGATTATAAATCTTCTGGTACGACCAACACCAAAGATAATACTGACAAAAAGGAAACTAAGGCCAAAGAGCCATCAAAAAAGCAGGCCAGCGATAATACCAAAAACTAACATTTAGCTTTTCTTTTTAATATACAACGATTTTCATATTGAAAACCGTAGTGATATTTTTGCAATTTTAAAATTTTATAACTTCATTTATAAATTATATTATTTTTAGAATATAAATCATATTCTGACTATTATTGGGTTTACAAAAGGTAATCCATGCTTATTGTTTTCCACAAAATAAAAGTAAACAAAACATATTTCGTATAAAATTCAGATATTTTTTATATTTAACCATTTTATTGGATTAGAATCATTTACAAAAGGAGAAGTAAGGAAAATGAAATTGAAACCATTGCAAGATCGAATTTTGGTACAAAGGGTTGAGGAAGAGGCAAAAACCAAAGGAGGAATTATCATCCCCGATACAGCCAAAGAAAAGCCGGCTGAAGGAAAAATTATCGCTGTAGGTTCCGGCAAAGTCGGTGATGACGGTAAAAGGATTCCTTTGGAAATAAAAGAAGGAGATCGGGTATTATTTGGCAAATACTCGGGTACGGAAGTCAAAATCGAGGGCGAAGAATATCTGATTATGCGAGAAGATGACATTTTAGGAATTATAGAATAATATTTTAGATGGAGGTTTAAGAATGGCAGGTAAAATAATAAAGTACGATTTAAAAGCCAGGGAGGCCATGTTGACAGGTATCAAAACCCTTGCAGATGCAGTGGTCGTTACCCTTGGACCCAAAGGCAGAAATGTTGTAATTGATAAGGCATGGGGCTCCCCAACAGTAACCAAAGACGGAGTCACCGTAGCAAAGGAAATAGAAATCGAAGACAAGTTTGAAAACATGGGCGCCCAAATGGTCAAGGAAGTGGCCAGCAAAACCAGTGACATGGCCGGTTATGGAACAACAACAGCGACCGTGCTTGCCCGATCGATTTATGAAGAAGGGATGAAGTTAGTCGCTGCTGGCAACAATCCCATGGCAATCAAAAGAGGGATAGACAAAGCGATCTCATCAGCTGTGGAAGAATTGCACCGAATTAGCAAGCCTACGAAAGATCAACGTGAAATCGCTCAGATCGGAACCATTTCTGCAAACAATGATTCAACCATAGGAAACATCATAGCCGAAGCCATGAATAAAGTAGGCAAAGAAGGTGTAATAACTGTGGAAGAAGCGAAATCCATGGAAACAACTCTGGATGTAGTTGAAGGGATGCAGTTTGATCGAGGATATTTATCTCCCTATTTTGTTACTGATCCTGAAAAAATGGTGGCTTCTCTGGAAGATCCGTATATTTTGATCAATGAGAAAAAAATCAGTAATATGAAAGACCTTCTTCCGATTTTAGAACAAATCGCCAAAATGGGAAAACCCCTCATGATTATAGCGGAAGATATAGATGGCGAAGCTTTGGCAACGTTGGTTGTAAATAAACTGAGAGGAACTCTCCAGGTAGCGGGTGTTAAAGCGCCTGGTTTTGGTGACCGAAGAAAAGCCATGTTGGAAGATATCGCTATTTTAACCGGTGGTCAAGTTGTATCTGAAGACTTGGGACTTAAGCTGGAAAATGTTAAATTATCCGATTTGGGTCAAGCCAAGCGAGTAACAATAGATAAAGACAACACAACAATTGTTGACGGTGCAGGAGAAAGATCTGCCCTTGAATCTAGAGTAAAACAAATTCGAGCCCAGATCGACGAAACCACTTCCGATTACGACAGAGAAAAGCTACAAGAACGTCTCGCTAAATTAATTGGTGGTGTTGCGGTTATTAACGTTGGAGCAGCAACGGAAACCGAGATGAAAGAAAAGAAAGCACGAGTTGAAGATGCATTGAACGCAACTCGGGCAGCTGTAGAAGAAGGCATTGTACCTGGTGGCGGAGTCGCTCTGGTACGTTGCATTGATGCCATCAAGAAAGTCGGACTCGAAGGTGAAGAAAAGCTCGGATTAAATGTTGTTATCCGCGCTGTAGAAGAACCTTTGCGTCAGATTGCCAACAATGCCGGTTACGAAGGTTCCGTTGTAATCGATCGTGTAAAAAATGAAAAAGGTTCATTCGGTTACAATGCCGAAACAAATACATACGAAGATTTGATTGAAGCCGGTGTTATCGATCCGACAAAAGTCGTTAGATTTGCTCTCCAAAACGCCGGCAGCGTATCTTCCCTTATGCTGACCACAGAAGCCATGGTCGCCGAAAAACCAGAGGAAAAAGGTGAAGGCGGAGGCGGAATGCCTGCTGGAATGCCTGGCGGCGGTATGGGCGGCATGGGTGGTATGGGCGGTATGATGTAAAATATTGTATCCACGCAGAGTCCATTTATAATTGACATACAAAAAAACCCTTTATAATCCGATAGGATTTTAAAGGGTTTTTTTTCTGGTACGCCCGGCTGGATTCGAACCAGCGGCTTTCAGCTCCGGAGGCTGACGCTCTATCCCCTGAGCTACGGGCGCATACGTTAAAAACGTATTGTAGAAAAAACTTAAAGTCAAGATGTAAATTATTTTTTAATTTGTAGTGATATTTCGAAACATTGTTGGATATATATCAAATAACAAATCTTTTACATCAAATTGTTTTCTAATTTTGTACCCCTTTACAAAATAATTGAATCATTAACAAGTATATCCAAAATCATTCTTCTTATTGGCATGTCTGATCCGTATGCTGAATCATTCGAGAGGCACACAAAAAGAAAACAACAATTTTTCACTTTACGAATTTTAGCAAACAATAGACAGAACTTTGGAAAGTTATTGGAATAATGGAATTTATAAATTAAATCAACTATTTACTACATTCTCGATTTCTTCTTTAACTTCACCAACAACATAAAGG
>WJJQ01000147.1 GCA_014729615.1 Candidatus Peregrinibacteria bacterium
AGGTGGGGCTTCTGCACATCGTACAATGGAACGTTAGGTGAAATACATGTTTTAATGAGTTTGACAGAATAATAAAAGAGGTTTATTATATGCAACCTACTTTTTAAAGTACATCAAATGACGGAAAAAGTTTTACCAACAGTGGAATCAATCAATATATCCAATATTCCTGATAAAAAACTAGGAGAATTTGCTGTCAAACAACTCTTGGAAGGCTTTGCTCAAGTGCCTGAAGAAAAAAGGAGAGAAATGCTTAAAGGCATAAAAACAAATCTAGAAGCCTTTAGAGCAAGGGTTTCAGAAACATTGTTTCATGACTCCCATGCGCTTGCAATGCAGGGTGAAATAACGGAAATATATGACCTTCAGGGTACAGTAAAAACTGTGACAGATGCAGTTATTGAAGCACTTGAAAAAGTGTATTCAGCTGAAGATTAAAATTAAACATGTACAACACCTAACAGCAGTTTATATGGCTCCGTAATTGGTTGCGGATAATTGTACCAATTACTCCGCCCATATAGATGCAAATTTGCTGTGCCTCCGGCAATATTCTGGCAAATTTGCCCTACATCACATAAACTGCAAACGTTAGCTGAAATATGTCTTTTCTCAGCTTGTTACCATGGTAATATAGAGATACTTAAATCATTAACGCTGAAAACATGAAACAAACGGCATATAAAGCTCTTTCTTTAACTGTCGGGATTCATTTCTTTATTATGTACGCATTAGTATTCGCACCCGTGAACGAATGGGCAGATGTTAAAATTATCAGCATTCGTAGCTTTTATATGGCTGTAATCATGGTCGCTCCGATGGTAATTCTGATGCTAACTTTCATGAAAGATATGTATCAGAATAAAAGGACAAATATAGCTCTTTATTTTCTGAGCGTCCTCATTTTTATCCTTGGATTTTTAGCTATTCGCTCACAGGCTTTTGTTGGAAACAAAAATTTTATAAACTCTATGATTCCACATCACTCGGCAGCTATTACTATGTGTGAGGAGGCTAATATTACCGATCAGGAACTTGCCACATTGTGCGAAAATATTATTGAAACGCAGCAAGAGGAAATAAATCAGATGAATTCAATATTAGAGCGACTTAATAATAAATAAAGAAATACAGCAGCTAACAGCAACTAAACGGCTCGGACAGGTACCCCTCGCCCAGACCGCTCTTTGGTGATAGAATTATACCAACTTCGCACTTCGCTTAGTTGCGAACGTTGTGTGAAATACTCAAATTAATAAAGGTGCTTATGATTAATAAGGACATTAAAATACCAAAGCTTTTTCAGGAGTTACACGGATATAAGTCAAAAATTTCAACAATTGTTTTAGTCTATCTGACTGGAATAATTAGTGGATCTATCATCATAATTGATTTGCTGAAATTTAATTTGGAAATATGGAAGTATACACTTTTAGGTATTATTGTAGTTGACATTGCGGGCGGTGTTGTTGCGAACCTATCTTCGTCTACAAATAGCTATTACAGAGATAAAAAGAAATTAAGAATAAAATTTTTACTTGTTCATTTTATACAACCGCTTGTTCTATATTTTATATTTCCTAATAGCATGTATTTCTTTATTTTCTTATTTAGTTATACAATTATATCAGCTCTAATTATTAATATGCTGAAAGAAGCAGAGGATCAACAAAATATAGCATCTACTTTTCTTACAATCGGGGCTATTTTGTGTATTCTCATTAAAACTGACTATTTGACAATTAATATTATTGGAGTTCTTTACATGATAAAAATAATATTAGGCTTTTCGGTACGAAGACCTCGTTTTGACTGATTTGATCACTTCACACAACAGCGCATGTACGGCTCCCTCCTTCGTCGGGTTCACCCATATTTTGGCAAGTAGTAGCGCTTCGTGCTATTATACCATCGCCAAACTTTTACTATGCCGAAACGTCAAGCAAAATACACCCCATAAACTTATTATCAAATAATTATATGCCACTAAATCATTGTAATAGTGCTGAATTCTCCGCGCCAACTTACGAAATTTATATTTCATCAGGTTGGGACACGGAATCACAAGGAATTGCTTTCATAAAAGAACTTAAAAAGTTAAAACTCTATAAAAAAGCTTTACTATTTAGTGGATTTGATGGCGACGCAATTGACAAAGAATCCTTTTACAACATAAAAGATAAAGTCGTATATTGTTCCACTGAAGCAAATTTAAAAGGGCATTATGATGACGAAGGCCAAACTATGGCAGATTCACCGGAAAATGCTATAAAGTATGCATGTGAATATGAAAAAAAAGCAGTTGCAATTTATGATCCGACAAAAATGAAGAAATTCTCTGAGTACGAATATAAGATAAAGGATCCCTCAGCGTTAATTGCGATTATACTAATAAAATAAATTTATGGGATACTCTTCGCCTACACTCATTCCCACCAATTAATATAAAAATTTCAATATTTTTTTTCCAAAACCCGTAAGTTTAGAACTTTTAAATTTCGAAATTATTTTTTTATTAATTCTGGAAGATGTAGGATAAGGATAAATTTTATTAAAAATATCATTTATCTTCAAACCGGAAGAAAGAGTCAGAATTAGTTCCTGGCAAAGCTCTCCTGCGTTTTTACCCACCATTGTACCCCCTAAAATTTTCCTCTTTTTTAAAAATAATATTAAACTTCCTTCATTTTCATCAATCAATTCCCTGTCTTCTTCATTTAAATCAATCTTAAGTTTTTCATAATTAATATTTCTTTCTTTTAACTCATCTTCTCGCAAACCGAAGGTGGCAATTTCCGGATCAGTATAAGTAACCCATGAAAATTTATCATAACTTAACTTTTTCTTAAGAGGAGAAAAAAAGTTATTTAAAATAACAGACGCGTGAAGTTCAGCGGCATGCGTAAATTGCAATCCTCCAACAATATCGCCACACAAATAAATATCTTTGTTGGCGGTTCTCAAATATTGATCTGTCTTAATCTTTTTTTGATCATCAGTTAATTTCACCCCGGCCTTTTCTAATCCTTTGGGAATATTCAATTCTCTCCCAATTGCCACCAGAATAGAATCAAACGTAAGTGTTTTTTTCTGTTTTTGTTTATTTCCCATAATAATTTCATTTCCTTTAATTTCAATTGGATTCCACCCGCAATAAAATTGCATTCCTTCTTTTAAAAATTGCTTCATCAGAATTTCCGACACTTCTTGACTTTCTTTAGGTAAAAATTGCTTTTCTCTTTGTACAATTGCAACTTTGCATCCAAGCCTTGATAACGCTTGTCCTAATTCCATTCCAATTGGACCGCCACCAATTATCACAAGCTTTTTGGGAACAAAATTAATGTCAAAAACACTTTCATTATCTAAATATTCTTTACCATATTTCAGTTTTTCAATCCCGGGAATTTTTAATTTTCTGGGTCTTCCTCCTGTAGCAATTATTATTTTCTTTCCGGAATAGATTTTATTCTTAACCTTTATTTTTTTTCTTCCAATAAACTCTGCCGCTCCCAATACAACATCCATACCTTGTTTTCTAAAATACGAGGCATTTTCGTGCTTTCTAATATGGTTTATCTTACCTGTAACATACTCTTTTACCTTTTCAATATCGATTTTTCCTTGCTGTTTGAGGCCGAATCTTTCAGCTTCTTTTCCGGAATAAACAAGTCTTGAAACATGAATTAAAGCCTTACTTGGCACGCACCCATAATTTAAACAATCCCCTCCTATATTTTTATCAGATTTGTCCACCAAAAGAACCTTGAAACCAACTTTATTCATAAAACCGGCTACATTTAACCCTCCAGATCCCGCGCCTACAACTATAATATCATAAATCATGCCTTTTCTTTTTATAATATTTATAAATCGGATAAATTAAGAATAACAGCACAAGTAAAACACCGGCAATGATTATGTTAATTGTATCCAGCTTGGCCAGCGAATTACCAAAATAAGTGTAAACAACAGTTCCCGGAAGAGTCCCTATAATCGTTGCAAAAAAATAAGTGCTAAATTTAACTTTAGTTAATCCCAGACCCAAATTTAGGGCATTAAAAGGGAATATTGGTATTAGCCTCAAAATTAAAATAGCAACAAATCCCTGTTCAAAAATCTTATTTTCATATTCTTTGATTTTCGGAAATTTATTATTTAATAAATCTTTAACAAACCCTCTTCCCATATAACGTGCAAACAAAAAAGCAAGCGATGCGCCAATAACAACTCCTATAAAATTATACAATGTTCCAAGAAAAGACCCGAATAAAACACCTCCCGCTATTGTTAATATTGATCCCGGAAAGAATAATACCGTTCCAATAACATAAACCAAAATAAAAACCACCGGCGCATAAATACCAAAACTCTCAATACTGTCACGGATCATACTTGGAGAATAATAATCAGCTAAACCGGAATTTCTGCTAATAATTATTGCCGCAAGTATAAATACAACAAATAGTAAGAATTTTATAAAATTTTTATTTTTTATATATTTCATTCATTATTTAAATCTGTACCGGTTTAACCCGGACTAATACGACTTACTTGCCAAAAAGCGTGATTTTTCCTCACAAGAATCCATATTTGCAATTTCCAAAGATCTTACCAAAAGCATTGTATCAGAAGGTACGTCATTTAAGCGAACCTTATAGTTCAAAAGCTTCTGAAGATGATATTGATGCCTTTTAACATAACTTTTAGTAACAACATCAGTAGGATTTTGCTCGCTAATCAAACGCATAAGATCCAGTGCCAAAACCATCTTCAAAGCTAATTCCTTATCTTGAAGAGTCTCTTCTGATGGACATTTCACCATAACAGAAACTTTATCAATTACATTTCTCAAATGCTCTGCCAAAGATAAATTACCGTTTTTTTCATAATCCGAAATTAAAAGTAACAGGTTATCACCTTCGGTATTAATATTTAGTTCAGTTGATCCCTGAAAATCTTCAGGCACATTTATCTTAGCTGCTTCATAAGTGTTTTCTTCTGTAAAACAGCCCTGTTGCGTAATATTACGTTCATTTTCTTCATACATACTAACTACCCCCGCAATTGCGCCAATGGCAGAACCAATCAATAAAGTTCTCACATGCGCCTGATATTTTTTTAACGGTACATCATTTAAAGTTGAATGCAATTCCTTCATTTTATCTTTTCCAGAATCACCTGTATCAATATTTTTAATTTTTTTCATAGTTTTTTTTAAAATAAGAATGCACTTTATAAATAAATTTATTTTTTTGCAAGTAAAACAAATCTTTATCATTAAAAAACATCAGGCTCCTTTACTTTTAAACTCTTCCGTAATGGGTGGCGGATGAGAGCTTGGCAGCAAAGCTGTTACCTTTGTATATGAACCCTCTTGGCTTTCAAGCATCAAATGCCCTTTGCACTTTCGCAATGCACTGCTAACACTATGCAAACCTACACCCGAACCGTTTTTTTTGGTCGTAATTTGAGAATGCGGAATTTTAAGTAATAATTCGGGAGCAATACCGCAACCATTATCCATCACTTCAATTACATAATAACTACCATCCTCGATAGTAACAAAAGGTTTATCTTCGCCCGAAATGGACTTAAGTGAAAGTCCAATGGTTATTTCACCAACCATATTTGGGAAAGATTGCACCGCGTTAATTATTATATTCTCCAGTGCCGTCTTAAGACTATCAGGATAAAAATCTACAAATGAACCATTTTTATAGCCGGTAGATATATTAAATTGTACAGTCGGATAATAAACTTGATAACGACTAATAATTTCCTCAATAAATTCAGATAAATCCATTTGCGATTTATACTCCTTTTCAGCCATTTCAGGGGATAAAAAAAGTTTTTCAAAAAGCTTTTCTATTTCTTCTACGGCAATATTTATTTCCTGATAAATTACTCTACTTTCTTCACATTCCATGGTAGTTAGAGGTTCAAGTTCCATCAAGATCGGTCTCAAACCTTTTCTAACCGCCGAGATCTCTCGCAATACATCAATTCCATCGTTGCCATTCAAAAGTTCAGCATAAACACGCTTTATAGTACTACTGACCTGTCCATAACAATTTAATGCTCTTTCTATATTATCTGAATATAAATTCAGCAAAGTAACGAAATCCTGGCAATATCTTAAATCATAAGCAATAGCCGAAAGTTTGTTTTTCGAGTCATGGACAACTCTTTTCATAAGATCAATAGAAGGATATTCTCCACCCGTACAAAGTACTCGTACCGATTCACTTGAACAATCAATTGATTTTTTCATAGCAACGAAATTATCACGCGAAATTTTAAAATAAATAACCACGTTTGTCAACACCGCATTGCAAAAAACAAAAAAGTCACTTACCATGGCTCAGCTAAAAAAACCAAACACTCATGCAAAACGTAAACGCAAGCACAAACACATCTGGTTCATATTTAAATAAAATTAAACACGCAAAAATCCTCGACCGTGAAGAATTCAATCAGCTTTTTGCAAAAGCACTAAACGGAGACCAAACCGCGCGAGAAAAATGTACTGAATCGAACTTAAGACTGGTATTAAAAATCGCCAATGAATACAGAGGAAGATCGGGGTTCGTGGAAATTGAAGACCTGATTCAGGCAGGGAATATGGGATTACTTATGGCGCTTAATCGTTATCAAAACGGAACAAACTCACTTTTCCCGGCATACGCCGCATTTCTCATACGTGGAGAAATATTAAAAACAATTCATGAGTTCAGCCGCACAGTTCGCATACCTCCGGGAACAGCACAAGACATAAACAAACTTTACTGGCATTCCGGTGAACTAGCTGCCCAAATAGGCCGCACACCGACAGAAGAAGAAATAATAGAAAATTTCACTAAAATTTCGGGCAAAACCAGAAAACGCGTTGAAAAACTATTAGCATTAAGTAACAGAAGATTCACACGATCCATGAACGAAACCCTATCAAGCGAAAATGATTTGACCATTGAAGAAACACTGTCTTCCGAAGATATTGAAAAAGATTTACTGCAAAAACTCGAAATTCAAAATTTGTCACAATTCATTGAAACACTTAATCCCAAACAAAAAAAAGTAATAAAAATGCGCCTGCAAAATATGACATTCGAAGAAATAGGAGAAAAACTGGGTATCAGCAAACAGGGAGTGCAACAATTGGAAGATAGATCCATAACGGCGCTAAAAAAAATATTAGAAAAAGAGCAAACTTGAAAAAAACTCCTCTTACGCTAAAATTAAAAATGGCTTACTGCCGGAAATCGAAAAAGTAATTAATGTATACACATGACAGAATTAAAAACCAAAGAAAACAATAAAAACGTAGTCACTTTCATAAACGAACTTGATGACGAAACAAAAAAATCCGACAGCAAAAAATTGTTGAAAATTTTTGAAGAAACAACCGGATACAAACCCAAAATGTGGGGCGCAAGCATAATAGGATACGGTTCATACCACTACAAATCCGAACGCTCTTCGCAAGAAGGCGATTGGCCTTTAACCGGATTCTCACCGCGCAAAGCCAATATTTCAATATACATAATGCCCGGCTTCAAAAAATACGAAAAACTTTTGACCAAACTGGGCAAGCATAAAACTAGTACCGGATCCTGCCTCTACATAAAAAAACTCGATGACATTGACGAAGCAATTCTCAAAAAAATCATTGACCAATCCGTGAAGGACATGAAAAATAAGTATCATCAATAATCAATCGAGTTACAACACCCAAATGCAGCAAATTCTAACCTCCCCTTTTTTTCTTGTTTTATACATTTTCATCATAGGTCTGGGTGTATCGGCGATTTTTGCATGGTCTTCACTTGCGCCCTGGCTCCCCACTCAACGCAAAGACTTAAAACGCATAAACAAAGACGCAAACCTTAAACCCGGCCAATCTTTTATCGAAATCGGCTGCGGTGACGCACGAGTTTGTTCATACATAGCACGCCACAATCCAAGAGCCCATGTTGAAGGAATAGAACTGGCTCCCCCGCTTTACTTTTACTCATACATCAAACAAAAAATATCCGGCCCGAAAAACCTGAAAATTCTATACGGCAACGCATTAAAACATAACTTCAGCCACTACGACGTCATTTACATTTACGGATTAAAAGAAACCATCAACAATCAAATCAAGAAAAAACTGCTCAAAGACATGAAAAAAGGATCCAAATTTTTATCATATGTTTTCTCGCTTGACGATGACTGGAAAGACGTCCAAACGGAAAAACCCGGTACCAAAGAAAGATCGGTCCACATCTATATTCAAAAATAACATTGCAAACACTACATTGCCTAGTGTAATGTGGAAATTACACCCTTACACCCTCATCCTTAACACACATTGCAAATGATCAAACTTCTATCCATTACGGCGGCAATCACACTGTTACTTGCCGCTTGCACTCAACCCGCAAACAACAACCAACAACCCAACTCAGCCAACACAAATTCATCTCAAAAAGTTGAAGCTTCTTTAACCATTGAGGGTGACGAACAAGAAACCGCGCAAATGGGAGGATCGCTAACAATTGAAGACGACACCGACACGAACATGGAAACAGATGACGCCACAGTAAAAACATATACATTAGCGGAAGTGGCGGAAAATGATTCAGAAGAAAGCTGCTGGATAGTAATTGATGGCAAAGTTTACGACTCAACGCCCTTCATTGGAGACCATCCGGGCGGTGATGCCATTTTAAAAGGATGCGGCAAAGATCACACCGAAGAATGGAGCGCTATAGAACCTCATGAAAACGCCGGTCCAAAATTGGAAGACCTTTACATCGGACGACTCGAAAACTAAAAGTTTTCATGTCATCCGCATACTATAAAAAGCCTTTTCATGCTATAATATTAGTATGTTTCAACCGGTAAAAAATCCGTTTTCAAAATACGCGGACAAACTGGAACGCAAAGTAAACCGCTTGCTTAAACGCGTAACCACCAAATCCCGCTTTTTCATTCAAAAAGAGCTGGAAAAAATAATGCAAAAA
Source organism: Candidatus Peregrinibacteria bacterium (assembly GCA_014729615.1). Classification (GTDB taxonomy): domain Bacteria; phylum Patescibacteriota; class Gracilibacteria; order UBA1369; family UBA1369; genus WJJQ01. The sequence continues at coordinate 9,009 of WJJQ01000147.1, forward strand.
AATCTGGTCATTACGAATTTATGGCTTGAAAAACAATTCAAAGGATACAAATACCTGCGAAAGGGCAAACGAAAAAAAATGCATAAAAACACGCAAATTATCGTTAACCATTTCAATGAATTTGTCGAAAAAACTAATGCCGACCCGGGCAAAGTACTTGAATATGCGCGGTCAAAAAACTTTCAGCTTACCAATCCCGATGCCAAAGAAAGACTCATTTACTTATACAAAATCGCCCAGTTTCTTCAGCCTAATCGATATTACCAATACCTGGAAGGGGCAAGTTTCGGCAAACTGCTGACCAATATCACCCATGAACCCATGATTGGTGATTGTAACCAGATAGTCACTTTTTACACTTATCTTTACAGTCTCAAATATCCCATCCGCGAATTGCAGATCAAAATTTTACCCAAGCACGTTTGTCTTCATTATAACGGGATGGATATTGAAGCAACAAACGCCACTTTTCAACATTATGAAGAATACGAAGCATTACTGAGTATAGTTGAATTGATTTCCACAAACCTGCTCGACACCAGCGATTTTCGCGACAAACAATTGCAAATCGACGCGCGCACTTTCATAAATGGAGCCAAACTGGCCAAACATATCAGCAGTATGACCCAAATAGTCGACAAAAATCTTAAAGTTGCCTATCACAACCTGGCACTTGAAACTGCCAAACAACATAACTTTTCTTCCGCGACTTTCTTTGCCGACAAAATTCACGATCCCGATTTAACAAAATACATATACCAGAAAGCAGTAACTCATTTCACAAAAAAACACAATTTCAGAAAAGCAAAATATTTCGCCAACAAATCACGTGACCGAGAATTAATGAAACACGTTTACGCCATGCAATTCAACCAAATCCAAAAGAAAGTTAAACATTTAAAAAAAGCGTCCGAACACAAATCCCACATTAAAGATTACAAAAAAATGCGCGACCTGGCCGGCAAAATGGGTGACACTAAACTCCGGTCGGATTTAAATAAATTCATCGGCTCTCTTCCGAAATAATTCTTTCATACGTCAATATACAATTTCTAGTTAACGCCTTGATTTTATATTTAAAAACCTTAAGTATTAACCGGTAACAAAAAATAATGACAACCAAATCCAAATACCTGAAAATTAACGATTATGGAATCATCGGCGACCTGGTTACCGTTGCACTCATAGGCAAAAACGGTTCAATAGACTGGTATTGCATGCCTCATATAAATTCACCAAGCGCCTTTGCGGGACTGCTCGACAAAGACAAGGGCGGCCATTTTTCAATAAGACCAAGCAAAAAATATTCATCGAAACAGCAATACATACAACACACAAACATTCTTGAAACCCGCTTTAAAACAATGAGCGGCAACCTTTGTTTAACCGATTTCATGCCGGTCAAACATGTTGGCCGATTATACGAAAACCAATTTCCGACTCTCATTAGAAAAGTTACTTGCACCAAAGGAAACATGGAAATCGACGTTGATTTTATGCCGCGCTTTGATTACGCCCGTGCAAAAACAGTACTCAAAGAAACAGAAAAAGGGATTTTAGCTGAAAATCATCACGAAAAATTATACCTGTATTGCGCCAAAAAACCCGATATAAAAGACAACCGCGCGCATTCAAAAATCCAAATGAAACAAGGCCAAACAATTTGGTTCGTTTTGCAATACAATGACGACCGGTACCTCGACGAAGAAAGATGCCACAACGCTTTCAGAACAACCGAAGCATTTTGGAAAGGATGGGTAAACGACTGCGACGTCTGCCAAATCGAAACCGGACTTTTCCGCAGTCATTGGAAAAACATTATTATTCGATCCGGACTGGTTTTAAAACTTTTAATTCAAGACATGACAGGCGCAATTTGCGCCGCCGCGACAACATCACTCCCCGAAACCATAGGGGGCGAACGCAACTGGGATTACAGATTCAACTGGATTCGCGACGCGAGCTTCACCGTCCGCGCGCTTTATAAATTGGGATACGTTAACGAAGCCCGCAAAAACCTTGAATGGTTTATGCACATTTGTACCGAAAATGTGAATCCAGAAAAAATTCAAATCATGTACGGATTAAACGGAGAAGAAGAATTAAAAGAAGAAACATTAGATCACTTATCCGGCTACATGGATTCAAGTCCGGTCAGAATCGGCAACGGCGCCGCCAAACAAAAACAATGGGATATTTACGGTGAACTTGTAAACGTTTTTTACGAAACCCGCCGTTTCGGCATAGATATTTCAGACAAAGAATGGAAATTTCTTTGCCGCATTGTCGACCATGTATCTAAAATCTGGAATCAAAAAGACGCCGGCATTTGGGAAGTGCGAGGAAAATATCAACACTTTGTACATTCAAAATTAATGTGCTGGGTGGCGGTGGACCGAGCCTTAAAAATGTCGAAAAAACTGGGCAAAAAATGTCCCCGCAAAAAATGGGAAAAAGTTCGCGACGAAATCAAAAGCTCAATCCTCACCAAAGGTTACAACAAAAAAATCGGCTCTTTCACTCAAGCCTACAATTCCGACATCATAGACGCAACCAGCCTCATGATTCCTCTAATGAAACTGTTACCATTCGACGATTACAGAATCCAAAATACAATCAACACCGTACTCAAAAAACTTTGTACGAAAGACGGATTGGTTTATCGCTACGAACACCAGACCGACGACGGCCTCCGCGGAAAAGAAGGCGCGTTTTTACTTTGTTCATTCTGGCTGATCGACGTACTTGCTTATTCGGGCCGAGTAGACGAAGCAAAAAGCATATTATTACGCGTTCTTGATTTCGCCAGCCCAACAGGTCTTTTAGCAGAAGAAGTCGATCCGAAAACAGGTGAATCACTTGGAAACTATCCGCAGGCATACAGCCACATCGGCTTAATCAACTCCGCGCTTTATATTGAAAAAGCCAAACAGCACAAAATTGATATCAGCGATATGGACCTTCGTATCATCGCAAAAAAATTCCATAATATTTTCAAGGAATCAGCCGCGGCCCGCAAAGCAAAAAAATATTAAGAATATAATTCTCCTTTTACAATCCTTTGCCAGTTTTCAATCAATTCTGTTTTTGTTAAATCCATTTCCGGCAAATCCAAACCAAAGTTTGAAAACTTTTCTCCAACATAAATACGCTTGTTGCAATTGATCAAAAATTCCAGAAAATGCGCGTAATCCATTTTATCCATCGCTTCCAAACCAAAAGTGATTATAAAAAGCATATAAGAATCAATCGCTTCATCAAGCTGTCCGTTTTTAAAAGAATAATACGCAAAATCCTTTAAAAGCTCTCTATGACCGTGTTGAATCGCATACTCAATTGCGGTTAACAAGCCTTTATAATCTTCAAGAATTTTATATACATCAATCAAATCCGTTACAAATCTTTCATTAGCGGGATCGTTCAAAGCCTCGTTAAAAAAAATAACCGCTTCATCATAAAGCCCTATATCCGCAAAAATCATTCCCATTCTCGCGCACGCCAATGTATTACCTCTTTCTTTAGCGGCACTATAATAATTTAAAGCTTCATTCAGTCTTCCCATTTCCAAAAGAATTTCACCGATTTTGAATGATGCTTTGCTTTTATCCTCATAATATCCACATAAAAACTTATAAGCCTCCCTAACTTTTTCAATGTTTATCAATGATTTAACTTCAATCATTACGGCAAGCTCATTCACTTTTGAATCCTGTTCAGATTCATGACGTTCCACCCCTGACTCTGGCTTGTTCAATTTTTCAACCATTTTTTTAATGTAATTTTAATTGTGAATTCAACAAATTCCCCTCACCATCATATACAAAGCCACTATTTTCATTCAATTCCGGAATCCTTTTGCCGGCCTTTTGCATCGCCCGAACCACACCTTTCCAATCGCCACACACACTGAAAACCTCCAGCATTGTTAAATATTCGGCTCGAGTTAAGGCATTAACTCCATTTTCATCCAAATATTCCACAAAATAAATCAAAGCTTCATTTAATTGTCCCAAACACGCATGCGCAATCGCCATACTAACTTTCACATGTTCCACACCTCGAGCCAATGCCTCAGCACCTACTTTCAATGCTTCTTCAAACTTTTGATCATCCAAATAACACTGTATCAAAAGTACATAACATTCAAATAAGTCACTTTCTATTACAGCCTGATACAAATATTTAACGGCATCTTCATAATTTTCTTGATGATAATATGCCATGCCAATAAATTTTTTGGCTTCTGTATGACCTTCTTCCGCAGCTTTTTTTAAATACTTGATTGCCGATTTAAAATCTCCCTTTTTTTTTATAATTGTTTTTCCAACAACAAAACTCGCCTCTTTCTTCATTTCTAAAAAATCCAAAATTCGCAACCTGTAAGCCGACAAATAATCTTCCATATCAATAAAATATTCAAAAAGCCTTTCTAAAACCAGCACCTTTTCATTTAAATCATCACCGCTTAATACAGCGTCAATAATACTTTCAGCCGCTTCATATTTACCATGCTTAAGCATTTCGTTTACTATTTCCGGCCTCGACATTTTTCGATCCAGATCGTAATCAATCGTTCCTTTCGGGCTTTCCATTTTATTATTTAAATGATACTTTAAGGGAGGCAAGCAAAACATACTTTACTACATATGTCAACGAGAATCAACAAATACATCGCGGAATCCGGATATTGTTCAAGACGCAAAGCAGACCAACTCATAGCCGACAATCGTGTTAAAATAAATGGAAAACAAGCCAAAAACGGCGATCAAGTTTCCGCTACCGACAAAATCACCATCGACAATAATCCCATAAAACCTTTGGCAACCAAAATTTACATAGCCTTTCACAAACCTTTTGGCGCAATCACAAC
>WJJQ01000148.1 GCA_014729615.1 Candidatus Peregrinibacteria bacterium
AACTTGACCCGTATTGAATCCAGGCCTTCACGTCACGACATTGGGAATTACATTTTTTATTTGGATTTTGAAGGAACACCCTTTGATAAAAAGGCGAAACAAATCTTAAAAAACATTTCCAAAAAGGTGGAAATTATGAAAATACTGGGAGTGTATTAACCTCTTATTGATTTCATCATTGCAATTCGTTGATCAATAAGATCAGATGTACCAATATCTTTTCTATAGAAAACCGGGCCGCGAACGCTATCACAAGCTGATGCCGCGATTTTTTCAGCTTCGGTAACAGTTTCACCGATTCCAACGAAAGCCACAGCTCTTGAATTGCTCAAGCGAATACCTTCATCGCTCGCATCAACCGAAGCATAATACATTTTAACTCCTTCCGGAACTCGGCCGATTTCAATCCTTTCACCCGCGGCAGAATTTTCAGGGTAGCCTTCCGGCACAATATATTTACAGACGGTTGCTCTATTTTCGAATTCAACCGGTAATTTGTCTAAATCGCCATTAATTATAGCTTCGCAAATTTCAACGAAATTCGTTTTAAGAATGGGTAAAACGTTCATGGCTTCGGGATCACCGAATCTTGCATTGTATTCAATAAGCCTTATTCCGTTTGCGGTGGCAATAAAACCGCCGTACATTATTCCTTTAAACATTGAACCCGTTTCTTCAAGTAATGCCGCGGCCACCTCTTGAGTCAAGACCGACGCTTCAGCTATATCATTTTCATTTAAAAAGGGGAGCAGGTGATCAGCATCGCTATAAGAACCCATCCCGCCTGTATTTGGGCCTTTGTCTCCATCGTATGCGCGCTTGTGATCCTGCACCGCCGGCATTTCAATTGTATTTTTGCCATCGCAAAAACTCATTAAGCTGAATTCCTGGCCTACAAGTTTTTCTTCAATAACAACGCGGCCTCCGGCCGCCAGGCATTCTTTGGCGTAAGCAATAGCTTCACTGTGGCCACTCAAATGATCCCCGGCAACTTTTACGCCCTTGCCGCCCATTAAACCATCAGCTTTTACAACAAAAAAATCGCCCAATTCGTTTAAAAACTCTTTCATCCCCGCCTCTTCATAAAAAACTTTAAAAAGGGGATTCCCCTTTATGCCATGTTTTTCAAGCAGATCACGGGTAAAAGACTTGCTGGATTCAAGCCTAGCCACCGTTTTTAAAGGTGCGACAGATTTAATGTCCATTTCAAGAAGCATGTCGGCGGCACCGTCGGCAATCGGATCATCGGGGCCAATAACTGCGAAATCAGGGTCCACACTTCGTGTAAAAGAACGTAAAGCATCAAAATCTTTTAAACTGCCCGTTTCATATTCTTCGCTTAAACCAAGCAACCCCGGATTCCTTGCTTTGCCGAAAGTATAAATCCGCGCGCCGCTTCTTTTTAAAGTTTCGGCAATCACATGCTCACGAGCGCCATTGCCAACCAAAAGAACTTTTTTCATGGTCCAAGTGTTTTAAAAAATTAAATAGACATTTGATCCTCAACAATATCTTCGGGCTCATTGTCTTCAATTTGCGAGCAGCATCGGGCATTTTCAAAACTCTTCAGTTTTTCGTCCGTAATATCTTTGGTTGGATATTTACCGCCCATGCAAGCATAGCAAAAATCCGTCACTTCCGGATTCCCGAATTTGGCCGCCGCAATAAGGTCATCGGGCTTTTGATAAAAAAGCTTATCAACGCCAATGAATTTAGCGATTTCTTTTATGGAAAGTCCGTTTGCTACAAAATCTTTTTTGCTTGGCATATCCACACCATACGGACAGGGCTGAATCAATGGCGGAGCGCAAGAAGCGAAATAAACTTTTTCCGCGCCGGCGTCCCTTACCATTTCCACTATTTTACGGGATGTGTTTCCTCTTACAATAGAGTCATCGACCAACAGAATTTTTCTTCTTCTCAATTCCAGCGGGATGGCATTTAATTTGTACTTTATGGATTTTTTGCGTATTTCTTGACCCGGCATAATAAAGGTACGACCAACGTATCGGTTTTTTACAAGACCTTCGCGGTAATTAACACCAAGCTGCTGGGCAAGCGCCATTGCGGATGGTCTGGCCGAATCGGGCACCGGAATCACCGCGTCTATTTCAATTTTTGATCGCTTAATTTGTTTAGCCAACGCCTCACCCATTCTAAGTCGCGCTTTATAAACGCTTACATCGTCAATAAAAGAGTCCGGTCTTGCCAGATAAACCTGTTCGAAAATGCAGGGTGACCATCTTTTTTTAACCACTTGTTTGCTATGCAACTTCTTTTGATTGTCCACAAAAATAACCTGACCGGGTTGAATATCTTTTATTTCGTCATCATAACCCAATGTGTTTAAAGCAACGCTTTCAGAAGAAAACATGTATTCAGGTAACAGCGAACTGCTGCGCTTTCCATAAACCAACGGGCGAATACCGTAAGGATCTCTGAATGCCACCATACCTATGCCTGCAATGATTGCGATTACGGCATAGCTACCTTTAATTCTTTTATAAACATTGGACATTGCCTTAAAAATGGCATTAGCATCCAATGTTTTACGCCTTAAATCTAATATTTCGTTTGCCAAAACATTAAGCAAAATTTCAGAATCCGACGTTGTGTTTAAATAACGAATATTTTTTTGAGCAACTTCTTCCTTCAATTCGTCGTAATTGGTCAAGTTACCGTTATGAATCAAAGCTATTCCGAAAGGGGAATTAACAAAAAACGGTTGCGCTTCCGACGCGTCATAGCCACCGGCGGTGGGATACCTGACATGGCCTATTCCCATATTACCGGTCAACCGTGCCATATTGTTTACATGAAAAACATCTCTGACCAGACCGTTTCCTTTTTTTAAATGAAAACGACCGTCATAAGTCATAATTCCCGCGCTGTCCTGCCCGCGATGTTGCAGTACGATTAACCCGTCATATAGTTCCTGCGCTACCGTTTGATTAGATGTAATGCCCAAAATTCCACACATATTTTTTTATTTTAAATTATGTTGTTTTTTCGCTGCTTTAACCACGTTTGCCGTTAAACAGGCAACTGTCATCAGTCCGCAACCTCCGGGAACCGGAGTTATATATGAAGCTTTTTTACCAACGTTTTCAAAGTCCACATCGCCAACCAATCTTCCATCTTCAAGTCTGTTGATTCCAATATCCACAATAATCGCCCCATCTTTTACCATCTCGGCGGTAATTAAATTCGGCTTACCAACCGCCACTACAATTATGTCCGCTTCTTTTGTGTGCTTGGCAAGATCCTTCGTTTCCCTATGACAAACCGTCACCGTAGCATGCCTGTTCATCAACATTACGGCCATCGGCTTTCCGGCAATATTCGATTTTCCCACAATACAAGCTTCTTTGCCTGTTACATCAATATTATAATAATCAAACATTTCAATCACGCCCGCCGGGGTGCAAGGCGGCAAGTCTTCAAATTTGGGATCCAAAAAAACTTTTCCAAGATTATAAGCGGTAAAACCGTCCACGTCTTTGGCCGGATCGATTGCCTTAATCACATCGGGCTCATAAATATGTTTTGGTAAAGGC
>WJJQ01000149.1 GCA_014729615.1 Candidatus Peregrinibacteria bacterium
ATATTAGGTACGGGTGGTTCACTTGGCGCCGCTTTTGGCGGAGCCGGCTATTTTGCCTTGAGTGAGGACCCTGAATTACCCGACAAAGCGTTAAACACGCTTCATTCTTTATTGGCCATGATAGGCCTTTCTTGACTTAGAAAAAAAATAAAAAATAAAAACCAACAACAATGTTTAAAATAAAAAACAAAAAAGCCATATTCAAAACGGCCTTGCTCATAGGTAGTATAGTAGCCATTTGGTTGCTTATGTACAATTTTGCCTTTGCTCAGGATGCGGGCATTCAGCCGCTTTTACAAAGTGATTCCATTAACAATCTGTATACAAAAATGACGGAATTTCTTAACGCGATTGCCGAATTTTTACAGCGCTTGCTGTGGCCGGTTCTATTAATGATCGGCTCTTTGCTAAAGAACGACATATTGTTTTCAGCGGGAATGGAAGAAACCATGCTTGAAATATGGGTAAATATACGAAACATAGTTAATATTCTTTTTGTGATAGTTCTATTGGGCATAGCCTTTTATAACGTTGTTGGTGGGCAGGCCCAGGATTATCATATTAAAACAATCCTGCCCAAATTCATTATAGCGCTTATAGCCGTCAATTTTTCATTCACCGCGTTAAAAGTGGTGATAGATGGTGTAAATGTTGTAACAACAGCAATTTTCGCATTACCCGGAGCTGTCGCCAGGGAGTTGCCAAGTGATAATCCTACCTTTGCAACCAAAGTCTGTCAGGCTATGTATGGAACGGGCCAAACATTCCTTGATAATACCGGCCAGAATGATATAGGCGACCCGGAGGAACAAGAAAGACGTCAAGCAAACACATATTGTACCGACACTTCAACAACTTCACAGGAAGGGGGTGAGGAAACCAAAACTGCAAGTATTTCATTTACAGAAAAGGGAAAACAATATTTCAGTAATTTTGATGCCCACAATGCGGGAATAGTATTGGCAATCAATGTGGCTGAAGTGGCGGATTTAGATAAAGTTGCCAAAGCCTCGACCGACGTGAAAAAATTTGCCGTTAATACTTTATTTACAGTAGTTTTATTTATTGTTTACGCAGTAGCGTTTATTGCGCTTCTAATAATACTATTTGTTCGTTTGGTTGTACTGTGGCTGGCCATGGTTTTATCACCCATTATTGCACTTTCCTTTGTACTTCCGGAAAGTTTGAAATCAGCCCTTGGGGGTGGTGATTTTTCACAACAAATAGTTAAAAATATTATTGTGCCCATTCCAATTGCAATTGTTATGAGTATTGGATTTATAATGTTGGACGCATTAAAATCAGCCAAATTTACCGATGTGGCAATCAACACATCCACTTCACAGGTTAATCTTTTAACTTCGGGATTAAGTACTCTGCAAGATGTTATTGCGGCAGTGGGAATGGTAGTGTTTATTTGGGTTGGAGTCTTCAAAGCGGCCGAAGGTACGGCGGCCGGAAGTCTTGTTAGCGGACTTAAAAACGCGGTTGAAGGATTCGGAAAATTTGCCGCAACCGCTCCGATTAAATACGCTCCGTTATTTCCTGTTACAACCCCTGAAGGAGAAAGCCAAAAAGTATCTCTTGCAGGTGGTATGGCAGCAATGAACCAAATGCGAAACGCTTTTGAGAGCCGAGCCTTTCAAGAAGCCAGTAGTATTAACAGTGGCTTTGGAATTGCCACTCCTGACCAAGCACTACAGGAAATGGAACAAGCAAACGATGCCAAGGATGCTTCCAAAGCTTTGGGTAAACTACGTGCCTCAGGGGCAACGTTATCTGATAGAGCTGTCCAAGAAAAAATGGGTAAGATGTTAATGAAAGGACCCATATTTAATGAATTTAACAGGGAATATGGAGGATCGTTTCGCACACAGACAGGTAAAAATTTAGGCGAGTTTAGAACACAATTACAACGTGGTGAGGCAAAACAAGAAGATATACAAGCATTCTTAAACTTATTAAACCAAAGAGATAGTAATTTTAGGCAAGGAGCTAGCGAACAGGCGCAACAAAATGCGCAGCAAGCACAAGGTACTGCCGCAGCAAGAGGTAGAGAAGAAGAAGCGCCATCAAGGCCAACTGCCCAACCTGTAATTTATACGGCACCCGGAGTTGTTGGAGCCGCCGGAGCTTACAGTGCTGTAACCGATTCTCAGCGAGAAGCAGTATTTGGAAACGATAGGGCGAAAGAATTAAAAGGAGTACAGGCCAAAGTTGAATCAGGGCAAGATGCAGAGAAAAAGGCAGCCTATGAACAAAATGAAGATGCATACAATACAATGCAGGCAATCAGGCAATCACGTCTTAGCTTTCAAACAAATATTAACAAAGCCAAGGATCCGAACGCTCGTGCCGCGGTAATGAGAGAAAGAATTGCAATGTATAAGGGCATTGTGCAACAGCAACAGCCGGATTTAAACGGCAATGCTCTTGAAAAAGCTGTTGAACAAGCAATGGCACCGGACGTGCCGGCAAATAATCGCGACGAATTCAGGAAAGTCATTACAAATGAATTTGATAAAATTGAAGCAAAAGCTCCGCAATTGGCGGGAGGCGTGCAGGCCGCGCCTGTAAACATTACGGGTAATGCGCCAAGACCTCAAAATCAGGGAGGAAATCCAGCAGTTGGTGTACAAAATGAAAAGCCGCAAAAAAAAGTTGAAGTTATTGATGAAGTTACTATACAAGGTGACGCAAATGAATAGAAAATTGACAAAAACATAAAAAAATAGTACAAACGCATAAATGAGATACACAATCCTCAACAATCCGGACGACTATAAAAAAAGGTTTATCTTTGTCGATACTCCCGCTGAAAGTGAATCTCAAAATCCCGATGCCGGAAACGAGAAAAGCCCCGAAACAGCTCAACAACCTGAAAAAACTCAACAACCTGAACGCGAACAGCAACCTGAGCAACAACCAAAGCCGAATAAAGAGCCAATGTTTCCAAAATCCGTGCCGGAAATCCAGACAAAAATTGAAAAACAAATGGAATCCTTGATTGGAACGGCAATAGCACTAAGAAACGGAGAAAAACGCAAAAAAGAAAGAAATGAAGAAAAGATTGCTGAAGTCACTAAATTGGCGGAAGATTTTAAGACTTTGGGCGGACTTGAAAAAAGGAGCCGACAAAAGACCAAACAAATTTTGGGTCATTTAAAAAACATAGGACAAATAACCGAAGAACAGGCTCAGGAAATGTTCAACTTGCACGCGGACACCGAAAATTTCAACGAAAAATGGAATGCCTTGGTGCAACCTTTGCAAATAGAAAAAAAAGAAAATTTACTTGATACAATCAAAAGCGAAACCATTGAATCCGCCAAACTGGAAAAGAAGCTAATAGAACTAATTACACAGCTTGATAAACTGGTCGGTGAAGCGGGTGACTATATTAATGAAATGGCTATACGTGAACGAACCCTTGAAAGCTATAGTCAGACAATGGGTATACCTGTTGAAGAAGGCCGAACCTTTAGAATGCAGGTGAAAAGACCTGTATACAAAAGAATAACAGATGACACCGGGGCAGAAGTTTTAGTGCCGGCCGAGGGAGCAAACGGTGAATTTAAATATGAAACTGTTTATCGAAGAGCAACAATCAAGAAAATCGAATGGAAAGACCTTGAAATGGATTTTAGTGACGGCACCACCAAACACATAAAACCATTATCACCCGTTGTAACTGTGGAATTCGAAGATGAATGGCCGGATTCAACGGGAATCCAGTACAAAGCGACAGAAGAAGTACCTCTTTCGCAACTTGCATATGCTGCGGACGTGCAGAACATGACTGAAATCATTGAAGAAAACGACGATCCAAGTGACTATCAAGATGCCTTAAAACAACTGAAAACTATCCTTCAAACCGAAGTTAAAGAAGGGGATACATTTGAATACAGAGCCTTTCATACAGATCAGAACGGCAGAACTATCGGCGAGAATAAAACAATTACAATCAACAAAATTTTTAAAGAAGATGATCCCAATTTTAAAGACGCTTTAAGTGACAATTTAAGAAAACAAACATTTGTAGAGCTGGATCAGGATGTAATAGTTGGAAATGAACCTCAAGTTACCCGCAAAAGAAAATTGTCATTGGGTGAATTCGCCAAATTTTATAAACGGGTAAATGCCTTAAAACCTATTTCTTTAAAGGAATGTCGTAAGCAACTGATTGATGAAAACAAGGAAAGAAACAGAAAATATAACCGTAAAGCGAAACATTTTCCGCCAATTTTATTACAACCGGGTGAACCGCTTTATACAGATACTGATCCGAATCAAACATTCAGAATCGGAAATGTCGATGATAAAGGAAATATAGAGCTGACTAACGGTCTAATATTCACACCGGCGACTTTTTTAAGTTGGGTAAAGAATCATGAAATAGAAAAAATGGATGATGACGCGCTGGCCGATCGGGCGGTTGATTTAATGCCTGATGGTGACGAAAAAGAAGAAGAAAGAAAAAAGGCTAAAGAGGCGGCGGCGAAAAGAGTAAAAAATGCCGGGAACAAAGGTGATACGGTTGACGGACCAACAACAACCAATGATGGGAAAGAAAGAATAAAACCAAAAAGTGCCAGCTATTTCAAAAAGCTTTTGAACAATACTTACGTTTTATCGGGCAAAAACACGTATGCGCTTGCAAAAGAAGTTTTTGATTTTATTGGCCGAACTATGGACCGCCGAGAAAAAAACCGTGTCGGAGCTGTTGGTAACATGATTTTTTCCCCAATTTATAACCAATTGGGTGAAGAATACAAGCGCATGCAACAAAACGCCGAAAACGATGAAGTGAACCGTATTACACAAGCAATGGAACAATACGGTTTTGGGGATTGTATGGAACGTCTTGCCGCTACAAGCAGTAAAGACGAATTGAAAGCACTATTACAGGTAATGAGTAAAAAAGGTTGGATTGTTTGGGGCGACCCTGTGCTTTGGAAGGCCATAGACAGAGTAGGTAAAAAAGTATCAGGGTATAAAGCCATGGCTACATACGATGAAGACTTGATCAGATACAACCTGGATTCTTTTTACGGACAAAACACATACTTTGATTTAAAAAGGCAGAACGATAGCGGATTTAAATCCGAAAAAAGCACCTTTCAAGAAGAAGCAAGACAGATGGAAGTTGATGAAAAAGGTGGTATTTTAGCCAGAATGAAGGGAATGCTGGCCGACCATATGAACGGAGAATATGTTTCACCCGCACGTTTTGAGGGTTACCTACACTTCGTGATTGAACAGGGTAAATTATCTTTTGAAGATAAATTATACTTTTTAATGATGGCAATGGGTGCCACATGTCAGGTGCCCGGACCAAGGTACGGAAGAACAATTTTGACCTTCGACCGTATGAATGAAATGGAGGCCGGATTATTAAATAACTTTCCTCCTATCGAGTATTTTTTGGCAGATAAAGAACTAAAATATGACGAATTTGGACGCGTTATTGTTGACGGCAGTGGCAAACCTGTACGGGGTCCTGTAGATAAAAATCATGTCCGCGAATTGATCAGACAATACATTGAAAGCGATAATAAACCCTTACATCAATGCACCAAGCCGGAAGATTTTACCTGGGGGTCTAACTTGACTAACTTCATTGAACGTAAAATGATGTTTCACAAGAAAGTTTCAAATCGTTTGACCGAAAAAGCATCCCGAAATTTCAGCAACTGGGATCATGATGACATGCATCAATTTGTACCTCATGTTTCCGAAACTAATGTTGAACAAATTACAATACCTGCCGGGGGAACCCCTCAGACTTCTAATGCCGGTATGAAAAACATTTTTACCGGTATGAATAATAATACGAAAGTATGTGCCGAGGAATACTTGAAAGCAATGAAAAGCGGAGATACAGACGCGGCAAATGAATACATGCTTAAAATGGTTAAAGGTATGAGGTCATTCATTAGATTACATGCAATTGTTGATAGCAGATATCATCATACTCACAATGAAAGGACACGTTTTAGCGCCAGAGATTTCGACGCGTTTGCCGGTGCGGATAGTGGTAAAAAGGTAAGTACTCACGTACGAGAAATGAATCAATATATTGAAAACCTTATTAATGATATGATCAAAAAAAGTCCGTCCGATTTTGCTCCTTTAATGGATTCATGGCAAATTGTAAAAAGTAAATACAGTCATGCGGACCGTCAGGGACAAAGCATTCAACAAGATGAAGTAAGCAGATTCGGTGAAAAAATAGAGGACGCGTTGCGTCGTTATGAAGACATGTATGGTACACAAGAATTATCAAACCTGGTCGGTAGAAATGTAAAATATGTAACAGGTTATGGTGAAAGAGCAGATACCAAAGCATCTGAAGATGAAGAAGAAAGGCTATTAAGGATTAGAAAAATTGACTACGAAGATATAAAAGACAAAGCGGCGAAAATCGAAGAATTCCGTAGCAAAGAAAAGAAAGGTGGCCTTTTATCGAAAGAAGAAATTGCGAAACGTAAAAAATCGCGACTGGAAAACATTCTGAAAAGAGTTAAAGCCGGAAAAATGCATTCTCTAACGAATGAAGAAAAAAATATTCTGGATTCGGAATACAAAAGAGTTCAGTCAGCTGCCGATTACGATAATTTGGAAATCGGAGGATCCACGACAACCGCTGGAAACGACGGTTCCAGCTACAGCACTTATGCAGGAGGTGTGTAGACTAGCTTTCAGTTACGAACATGTAACCGATTCCATGGACATTTCGAATAAATTTGTGATCAAAACCGGAATCAACTTTCTTGCGCAGCCTTCTTATAGTCGCTTGCACAATATTGGAATGGTAACCTTTTTTAGCTTGCCAAACTTTTAAAAGTAAATCTTCTGTTCTAACCACATTTCCCTGGTTTTTAATCAATAAATCTAAAACCTCACCTTCTTTCTTTGTCAGATATTCAGACCTGCCCCCTCGAATAATTTTATTTTGTTTACGAATAAACTTTAAGTCATCAATAATAACTTCATCAGCTGAAGAAGATTCTAAATGTCGTCTGTACAGAGCGTTTACTCTGGCAATCAGTTCCTCGGCATCAAAAGGTTTCGTCATATAATCATCCGCGCCCAAATTTAATAATTCTACCTTTTTACTAATTTGAGACAAAGCGCTTAAAACCAAAATAGGAATACTGGAATGTGCTTTTCGCAAGCTTTCAACAAGCCCGTCACCCGACTTGCCTTCCAGCATAAGATCAAGAATGATCACATCATGATCATCTGAATAATTATTTTTTAAAGCTTTTTCAACAGAGTCGGCCGTTGTTACCGAAATTTTCTCCGATTCAAGGATTTCCTTGATAAAATCAGCAATATTTTTTTCATCTTCCACCAGTAATATCTTCATAATTCAATTGTGATAAAAAGAATCTTTTCTTCCCTTTCCCATTTAAAGAGATGAAAGAAAAATAGACAAATATTTGATTTATTGCAAGCATTGTCAGACTTTTCTCATCAACCCTTATGCCACAATATATATTGCAATAGCGTGCAATGGTTAATTCATTAAAAGATCTTAAAAAATTTATAAAAAAAAGGCATTATACCAAGGCGTTGTTTCGATTATTATGAACAAAAAACGTTCCTCAGACCATTTCGGTACCAGCCGGTCCGGAACTTACTCAATTACTCATGATTCCGTACGTCCGGAGTCTGATTTGCCATATACCACATACATAAAAAGTCTCGGGGAAGCGGACAGTGGGGAAGACGAAGAAGAATTGAGAAACAGTTTCATTGAAATTATTAAAGCCAGTGTTGAGCGAACGGTAGACTTTCAAGAAGGTGTACAGGCCGCGGAAGTGGAAATTGAAGATTTGTCCTCGGAAACTATAGACGAAGCCACTTTAACGGATATAAGTAATTTATTCAGGGAAACTTTTGCAAACCAATCAGATGAATATGGTGTTTGCATAAAATGTGATTTCAGAATCCGGGCGGCCGATGCCTATGGAGTTGATAGGTCCAATTATTTGTCACTTACCCTTTTGGATGCTTTTCAATTAAACAAACCTTGTCCATGCTGTGATCAAAAAATGACATTGTTTTATGATCCAAAAAAAACACGGCGTGAAATTGAAAAGAAACTTTCGTACAATGCAAAAATTACACTTTTAAGATCGACCGGTAAAACAAAAAGAAAATGTAAAGACACAGATATAATTGAGTTTAACGAGGAAATGGAAGGAAAAATCATGGGAATGGTTATTGGTCTAAAAGCACCTTTAAAAAAAATATTTGAGCTTGAGTGGAAAAATCCTTATCCGTATGTGGCGGAAGGCGAATTCAACGAAAGAGAGCCAATACCTTTTTACGACAAGGTTGAAAAAATAATAAAAAGGGAATATCCGGACATTAATAATGGTATATTCTCTGAATATGAACAGTTTTTTTATATGGGTTGCACGGTTATTCATCCGCAATTGGTTAATAGAAAATATCTTGTACAAATGTTCAGAAGTTTTTTTGCGCAGTTTTCGGAAGAAGATATTAAGTGTCTTCCGGCAATTGCCGAAACCGTTGATGGATCACAAGCATATTTAATGATGAAAAATGCTAACGCGGTACCAATAGAAGGTATTATTGATAGAGGTTATTCAATTATGGTAGGAAGATTAAGTAAAATGGTTGCAAAAGTGAACAGAAGCACACGGAAAGCTAACCGAATAAAAATTGAAAAAGCTTAAAATATGTATTACATCTCATTCATATATTTTCTAACCGGTCTGCTCATTTTAATAATGGGTATTTTTGCATTAGTTAAAAATCCAAGAAATTCTATAAACAGAGTTTTTTCAATTTTTGCCCTTATATCAGTTTTATGGATGGGACTTTTATCTCAGGGGTACAATGTTTTACCTTTCAATCTGGATTTTGCTCTTACACTATTCAGATTGTCCTATGCCATAGCTATTCTTGGCTTTTATACGCTTTTTTTGTTTTTCTATTTATTCCCATCAAAAAGTGTAAAATTACCAAAAATTTTTATTTATCTGATGGGATTGTTTTCTCTTGGAGGGGCTTTTGTGACGGCATTTACGCCCCTGCTTTTGGAGCAAACATTCACTGACGATACTCCCGATGTTCTGGGGCCTTTATACATTGTTTACCTGATCTACGTTTTACTTTGTTTTTTTCTTGCTTCTTATCTGGCCTTAAAAAAGTATTTCAACAATACAGGTACCGAAAAAAAGAAAATCGGTTTGGCTGCGATTGGTTTTTTAATTTTTGTTGCGTTTGCCAGTATAACTAATATTGTTTTGCCGATTTTTGATATTATCATCCTGCAAAATGAAGCGGGTTTTGCGACGTTGATTTTCTTTGCAACGCTATTCTATGCAGTTTACAAAGAAAGATTTTTTAATATTGCATATTTGAGCCTGCATTTACTTAGAATTGTAATTTTGTTTGTAGTATACCTTGCTTTGATTGTTTCAATATTTGTTTTATTGAAGAATCATAGCGTGCTAAATGATAGTTTGACAGCTTTAATAGTTGCTTCTTCCTGCGCCTTTGCTATTTATTTATATCTTAATCTGCTTTTCCCGCAATTTTACAGTAATTCTTTCAAGCATTTTCGAAAGAACATTTCTGATTTTGAAATTCGTCTTTTTGACGCTAAAAAATTCTCTCATTTAAATGATTTGATCGATGAAATATTCATTGAAAAACTAAATATAAAAAAAGCAAAAGTCTATATTATTGACCATGAGGAACTTGAAGAGGATCACAACATATATGCCGTGG
Organism: Candidatus Peregrinibacteria bacterium; assembly: GCA_014729615.1. GTDB lineage: Bacteria > Patescibacteriota > Gracilibacteria > UBA1369 > UBA1369 > WJJQ01. The sequence continues at coordinate 9,772 of WJJQ01000149.1, forward strand.
ACGGATTTACAAAGGAATTGGACAAAGTTAATACATATTTGTTCAAAGAAGACCTTAAAGCTAAATCCCCACCAATTATTGGGGAAAAAATGCAGGCCCTTAATGCGGAATTATGTTTTCCACTAAGGAGCCAAAAAAAAGTGATAGGCTTTTTTATATTGGGTCAAAAAAGTCGAAAAAGAGCCTACAATAAAGAAGAAATAGAGGAACTGATCGGTGTTATCCCCAATCTTGAAACAAACTTAATGAATATTTTAGTAACGAGCACTTTACAGGAAGAAAATGATTTAATGAAACAAATAATAGAGGAAAAAACCCGCTTATTAAAAAGAACCAATATGCGATTAAAAACGATGTTGAAGGATCAAGATAATTTTATTTCTTTAACGGCACATGAATTTAGAACACCTTTGACAGTTGCAAAATTAAGTCTGGATCAAATAAATATAGTTCACAAGAAGGATTTACCCGAAAAAATTAGAAAAGATGTAAAAACAGCGTCTGATCAGCTACGGAATTTGGGGCAGCTGATTGAAAGGTTACTGGAGGTAAGGCGAGCGGAACGGGCAATGTTGGAAATTGTTAATGAAAAATTTGAATTAAATCAACTGCTAAAAATTATGATTAAAGGGAGTCAGCTTTTGGCCGCCAAAAAGCATATTAGAATTATTTACAATGAATCCAGAAATAGTAAAATTATTGTTTGTACCGACAAAATAAAATTGCAGGAAATACTGGATAATTTGATACAAAACGCTATTAAATTTTCACCCGCAAATGATACGATCACGATAAAACTTACACAAAATAAGAAAAATAAAAGCTTCAAAATATCGATTAAAGACAATGGTCCCGGAATACCTGCAAAAGAAATAAAATCAATATTTGAAAAATTTAAGCAGGGAAGTCGCGCCGGTAAGGGGGTGGGAATCGGTCTTTATTTGGTTAAACAATATATCCGCATTATGAAAGGAAAAATAGATGTCATAAGTAAAGAAGGTGAAGGTGCCACTTTCAATATTGAATTGCCTGTAAAAGCCAAGGGTTGTAATTCTTGAGTATTGACAAAATAATGAAAATATGTAATATATACAAGCTATATTTTTGTTATTTTTATGGAAAAAGCAACAAGAGAAAGGTTACAAATGTTGTTTCAAGCACCCGAAAAAAGACGTAACGGCGCGTATTTAAATGAGCTGGCAAATGAAGCGTCTAAAGCAAAGTTTACTCAAGTTCGCACTGTATTGGGCACCTTGATTGATGAAGCTGTCAACAATTTAAAAATGTTGCCCCAAGAATTTGTCGATGAATTTGACCGAAATAATTTGGCGGATGTCATTGTTCACGGCATGGTGGAAAAATTAATCTCAAATGGAGAAACTGAATTATTAGAGACCGAATGCCCCGCAGCGATGGATGAAATAGCGGAATTTTTAGGCAGTTTTGTAAAGGTTACCAACGCGACTTTAAAAAAATTAATTGAAGATCTGCAGGCATATTACGGCGGGCAGGGAATAGATTACCTGCGTTCCAATGAGTTTAGAGCTCGTTTCAGTCAAGAAATAAAAAAATACATGCTGATGAAACTTGAAACCGATGTTGAAGATGCGTTTAAAGAAGATCCTGACAGATTTGTTTTGGACTATTTCTTTTCAAGAATTATTTATTTTGGGGACGAAGAGTCTAAGGTTAACAGAGAATTGTTAATGCAATTCCTCGCTTTTTTAGACAAACACCAGTATCGCCTTGAAGATACCTATATGCTTTTGTACAAAGAAATTAAAGACATGCGTGAAGTGAAAAGTGTTGAAAAAGCCCGCATGGCTGTACGAATGGGAATTGATAAAATTGAAGGCTGTGAATTTCTCGATAAAACATTCAATTACCATAAATTTTATAGCGAATATATTAAGCCCGCAATCCTTGAATATAGAGAATCACAATACGGGAAAAATCTTCGGTTGGTTGATATTACCAGGTTAAACCCAAAGGCAATGGCTGAAACATTGATTCCCGGTGTTGCCAATAATCCGATTAAAGAAAAAGTTGCCGCAGTTGATGCTCGTGAAAAAAATGCAGCGGCACGGGATCGCGAATTAAATTATCAGTTAAGATCTTATTTTAATTATCGACATAGTGATAGAGCCGGTTCGGAATTTGTTTTGGATGATTCCGAAATGCGCGCGGAATTAAGAAAACAGGTTCTAGCTGCAAGAGCTTTTATTGAATATGTTGTAGAAAATGGTTTAAGCAGACGTCGTGAAGATGATCCAATTCATACTGATTGTCGTTATATTGATGAAATTCTGCACTGCTCCGATTTTTATCAGTTGGTGCAATGGCTTGCTGATCCAAAAAAATTTATAGAAAAGTATCCTGCTTATAAAACGGTTGAATATAAACGTATAGCTTTTGAATGCAGAAGAATGATCGAATGGGTATTAATGTATAGAAAATATGTTTTTAGAGAAGACTTTAAAACATCAGGAAAATTTCAGATCCCATTGCAGGCGCAGATTCAGGAAGATCTTGAAATAGAAGGATTCGAGGAGATTAAAGTACCTTTCAGAATAAAAGTAGCCGTTGATGCTTCAGGTCAGCCGCTTCACAATGCGGAATTCAAGGTGGTAAAAGAAGGGCCATTGTTGGATGAAAAACCGACAGACAAGCTATTCATTTTTGATAAAGACGAAGACCTTGCATACATTGTTTACCCCGTGGAACAAAAGAAATTCTTTAAAACGACTGCTCAGATACCAACAGGTAAAAAGAATCAAAGAAGACAAGCGGAATTGTTGTTTTATGCGGGTAATTGTCATCCGTTGGACAAAAAAAGTACGAATTCATATTTGTCCAGCGTTTTAAGGGCGAATGAACCATCTGACCTGTTAAGGGAAACCATAATCGTTGAAGATGCAAAAGCAAGAGCCGCTTTAATGAATTTTCTATATGAAAATTATTCGTCCGGTAATTTTGTTTCGATCAAAGACAATATTGAGTAACGAACCTTTACCGCAAAAAAGTCTGAAAAAAAAGTAACTCTTGCATCCAATGATTTTGCCAAAAAAAGAGATTTACACGTGGCACTTTACGCTACTATTTCAAAAAAAGAACCGGACGGGACTGTAGACCACACTCATGTTGTGTTTGAAAATCAAGTTATGAAATTAGACCATATGCTTGTTTCTAAAAGTGATTATACGGCTCAATCACATAGCAAGGTTTACACACCCCAAAGAGAATTTGAAAATATGTTCAGGTACTTTTTTCCACCGGAAATATACGGGCAGAGATTTGCCGATTATTCATTACAGGGTTATAGCAACAACGGGGGTTAAACATTGACGTATAATAATCCGCGGGTATAATGCCCGCACGCGGATTTCATGTCATTAAAATATCATTCAAAGATCTTTAAAAAGTAGGTTTTAAAAAACTGCATCTCCAGCAGCAATCGGGGGCAAATCCGATGATTGCTGAGAGGTGTAGTGGATAAACACGGAGGGAAAATGGTCAAGATCAGTAAAACATGCCGAAAGGCGGCCGAGGCCACCGGGTTTCCGGAGTCGCAGATTCCGGCGGCACGGGAGCGTGTCGCGCGCCTTTCCAAGGCGCACAAAAAGAAAGTGCAATACTGGCTTCTGCTCGACGAGCTCGAGTGGGGGTCCACGCGTGAAGAAACGCATCTGCGACTCTTCGCCGCCACCAGGCTCCTCTATGAATATGAGGAGCATGGTTCTGAGACTAGCATCACGCAACTTTCGGCCCGCAAGGGCAAGTTGCGTGAGCTTATCGAAAAGCTCACAAAAAGATTACTTATCTGGGAGCAAACCTCCCAGAGTGCGCCGCCGCACTGACAAACTCCTAAGGTGAAAAGTCCACTACAGGCCGGAAGTATCGTGCCTAAAACCTCGCGCTTGCGCGAGAGTGGACCTCATCTGTTCTGGAGGAGGCCCGGTTGAACGCGAAAGCGATCCCGGGTCTTTGTCAACCCCATTCTTTGACATGTCAGTGTATTATATTGTAAAGCATTAAAATAGCCATTTTTCTTGCTATTTTATAAAATCTTTCAGCATGCATGTCAAAGAATGGGGTTGACATTGCATAAAATGAAAATATAATGACCAGCAATGACTACAAACACCTTCAAAACAAGCAAAGCGATAATTAGCAGTATTTCTATTGTGCTAGTGCTCGTCGTACTTGCTTTTTAGAAGAGGTTTACTGTCAAAAATAAAACGATCAAGAACCTCTTCGAAACGAAGGGGTATTTTTTTACATTAGTTACTCATAACCAAAAACAGTGGAATCAAACAAAATTAAATATATAAAAAACGCATTAACAAATCATGTTCTTGCTTGTGAACGTTGAAAAAACGCAGGCAAGACATGGTGTGTTAACATTTTTTTGACAACAAGGTAGGGCAAAATGAGGGCAACGATAAAGATCGGCGAGAAATGGGAAAAAGCCGCATATTACGCGTCTTTCCCCAGGGAAAAGGTGCGCGACTTAGCTGTCATGATGGCAAAATACAAAACGCCAATCATGAAGGTGGATCACGTCTGTGATGATCGACGTTGGCGCACGTGGAACACCCATGAGCGTCTGGCTTGCACCGTTTGGTGCGTCGTACTTCTCAGCGGGCTCCAAGATCCCATCATGAAGCCTCATCGCGCAAGACTGATTGAACTGGTCGAAAGACTCAAGTATCAGGTTTCGCACGACGTGGCGCGGGCTCCCATTTTCACTCGGGCAGCCTGAAACCTTCAACCAAAAACCAAACACGCGACCAAAGGAGGTGTCGCATGGCAGACTAATTAGGTCTAGCCATACCATAGCAGATACGAACAGCGACGACAGGGACGGAATGAACAGGTTCACAATAAAATGTGAGCCTGTTCAACGCGTTTTACATTGATTCAACAAAGGGCGTACTGCTACGCTTTTTAATTTCATCAAGCACCTTATCTATAAACACATCTTTATCAACTACCACCTGCTTTTTAGTTTTATAGTTTCTTGCTGCAACTTTGTTGTCCGCGACTTCTTTTTCACCAACCACCAGCATATAAGGGATTTTCTTTAACTCGGCATTTCTAATTTTTTTGCCCAAGCCTTCTTTGCTGTCATCAACCTCAACTCTAACAAACTCGCCACGCATTTTTTCCGCTAATTCTGTCGCATAATCCAAAAATTTGTCGGAAACCGGTAAAACTCGCACTTGCACAGGTGCCAACCAGGTGGGAAATGCGCCCGCGTAATGCTCAATTAAAAAGCCGATAAATCTTTCATGAGTACTTAAAGGAGCTCTGTGAATACAAAGGGGCACTTGTTCCTGACCATTTTCATCGGTATAAGCAAGACCCATTTTTGCGGGTACTCCAAAATCAACTTGATTTGTAGCCAGTGTAAATTCGCGACCGATTGCGCTCCAAACTTCAATATCTATTTTAGGCCCGTAAAATGCCGCTTCATCTTCCACTTCAATATACTCAACTCCGGCCTTTTTCATGGCATTTCTAACCATTTCTTCGGTTTTTCCCCATAGTTCCGGTTCATTTAAATATTTTTTACCAAGCCCTTCTTTGCTATGCAGCGATAATCTCATTACATATTTTTCAATACCGAAAAGTTCGAAATACCTTAAATACATTTTGGTCACCTTAATAAATTCATCCAAAAACTGGTCTTCGGTACAGTAAATGTGGGCATCGTTCATTTGCAAGCTTCGCACTCTCATTAACCCGAAAAGCGCGCCACTGTCTTCATATCTGTAGCATGTGCCATATTCCGCGAAACGCACCGGTAAATCACGATAGCTTTTCGGATTACTTTTAAAACACATATGATGATGCGGACAATTCATTGGTTTTAAATAATAATCTTCGCCATCGGTTTTCATGGGCGCGTACATACTGTCTTTATAATGATCAAGGTGGCCCGACATTTCATATAATTTACCTTTTGTAATGTGCGGAGTTCTGAGTCTTTCATATCCATCCTTAAATTCTTCTTCCTTTGCAAGCTTTTCCAGTTCTTCAACAAGTACGGCCCCGTTTGGTAGCCATAAAGGTAAACCGGGACCAACATGTTCATTGAAATCAAACAATTCCAGTTCTTTACCAAGTTTTCTATGATCTCGTTTTTTCGCTTCCTCCAGCATTTGCATATGCACTTTCAAGGCTTTTTTATCTTTAAAACAAAGACCGTAAATACGTTGCAACATCGGCTTGTTTTCATCACCCCTCCAATAAGCCCCGGCAATTTTATGCAATTTAAACGCTCCCGACTTACTTGTGTCTTCCACGTGTCCTCCCTTACACAAATCAACAAATTTTACGTTTTGCTCCGCATCAAGGTTTTCATAAAATGTAATATTGTTTTCACCTTCTTTTTTAAGATCTTCCAAAATTTCGACTTTAAACGGCTGTCCGGCCTTTTTATAAAAGTCGATAGCTTTGTCAATATCGCCGTCGACTCTCTTGAAACTCTGCTTATCTTTAGCGATTTGTTCCATTTTTTCCTGCAAAATATCAAGATCTTCGGGAATCAAAGTTCTCGGAAGATCAAAGTCATAATAAAAACCGTCGTCCGTCGTCGGTCCGATTGCCAATTTAGCTTCCGGAAACATATCCAAAACAGCTTGAGCTAAAATGTGAGCGCATGAGTGACGCATATGATCCAATTCCTGGTCTTTGCCACTCAAAATATTCGGACTAGACATCTTTTTAAGGATTAATAAATATGCTTATCGAGTGTAGCTAAAGTTTTTAGCCTTAACAAGATCTAATATGTTGAGCATAATACATTTTGTATGATTCTGGAAAAAATAACATTAGCGCGATTTCGCAACCACGAGAGCTTTGAGCTTAAGCCCGATGCCAAAACTACGGTCATTATTGGTCCCAATGCCAGAGGCAAAACCAATATTTTAGAGGCGATTTATTTAATGGCACTTAGTAAATCGTTCAGAACAAACAAGCAAAGCGATCTAATACTTTGGGATCAAGACTATTGCAGGGTAACGGGTGAATTTACAAAAGACAGGGGTGAAACAATTAGTTTGGAGGTTTTTTTCGGCAATCCGCCCAACCCGAAAAGAGCATTGAAAGTCAACGGTGTAAAGGTAAGCCCCGCTAACTTTATTGGTAATTGCCAAATAGTCTTTTTCCACCCGGAAGATTTGAATATTTTATATTTGGGTCCCGATTTACGGCGCAAATACCTTGATGTACTGAATTTACAGGTCAATAAAGCGTATTACAAAGCATTAAGCGCTTACAGAAGGGTTTTAAAGCATAGAAACGCATTACTTAAAGGCATCAAAGAGGGCGCTTCCAAGCGGAGCGACTTAGAAGTGTGGGATGAACAACTGGCCATTCACGGAAAGGTTTTGCTGGGCCAACGCATCCAATCCGTAAATTTTTTAAATGAATGGATTTCAGCCATATACAACGAAATAGGAGGCAAAAACGACACAGTTGCTTTAGATTATCAAAGCACTATTAAAGGGGATTATATGGAAAACCTGAGTGAAGTGTTGGAAAGAGATATTCAAGCCGGATTTACCACGCGAGGACCGCACAGGGACGACTTACACATTTATTTGAACGAACGTTTATTGAGTGAGCATGCGTCTCGTGGTGAATATCGGTCTTTATTATTGGGATTAAAACTTCTTGAAATGCGTTTTTATGAAAACCAATCGGGGGAAAAACCAATTTTATTGCTGGATGACGTTTTTTCCGAACTCGATAATGATAGACAGGATCATTTAATGAAAGCCATAAAAGGGTACCAAGCCATACTGACTACCACGCATTTTGAAGCTCATATTAAAGGTCAGATTTGTGAGCTGAACACAGAATAGACAAAAAAGTAAATATATGTTAAAATATTACAAAAGTGCGTAAAAAACTACAAAAATAAACACAATGGAAAACGAACAGATATTACGATTAGCTTTGGCCACAGCTTTATCCATTGTGCCTGCCGCAATTTGGGGATACATCTTTTATAAGAAACAAGTCGGCAAGAAAAGCATGGTTTTTCGAACCTTTTTAGTTGGTGCCCTTTTTGTTATTCCCTTAATTCTATACAAAGAGTTATGGCAGTTTTTCCCTTGGTTAAACGCATTTAAATACACTAATGCCGTAC
>WJJQ01000150.1 GCA_014729615.1 Candidatus Peregrinibacteria bacterium
ACCAAATGACTCAAAGTCACTCATTAAACAACGCTAACGATAGTATCTCTAAAGGTTCTGCCGTCAAATTTTTTAAGTCTTTTAACGGAATAAGTTACCACTCCGTCTTTCGCGGCCAAAATTGTGTGATCTTTACCCATTATTACGTTTTCACCCGGGAAATACTTTGTTCCACGTTGTCTTATAATAATGTTACCCGCTTTCGCCGGTTGACCTCCAAATATTTTCACGCCAAGGCGTTTCGCCTGTGAATCGCGACCGTTTTGTGTACTACCTGCTGCTTTCTTATGTGCCATAACGTTTTAATTAAATTAAAGCTATGGCATTGTACTGAAATAATTATAGCAATGCAAGCTGTTTTTTGCTTATTTAAATGCTCTAGCGCATTGAATATTTTCGCTATTTTTGGTATAATATAGGGATCATTTACCATGAACATGAGGAACAAAATTGCAATTTTACTGACACTTGGCACGCTAATATTTGCCATTTTCATTCATACGGGGCTGCTACTTGCGCAAAATAACCCGCAATCTGTTCCTGAAAGTGATTTTGTCGCTACCAAACAAAGCCTGCCTGAAGAAGAGGCAAAGGAAGAAGAAATTGATCCCAAACAAGCGGAAAAAGACAAATTCATGGAAATGATTAAAGCGGAATTGTCGGCGGCCCAAAAAGACCTATTTGACACAAGGGCCAACGTTAAAGACGCGGAAGATAAAATTGACGGTCTGCATGAAGAAATCGTTACTTTGTCGGACCAGTTGGCAAATTTGGATTATCAAATCCGCGTTACTGAAAAGCTGATTGTCGATGTAACCAAACAAATAAAAAACAAAGAAAGTGAATTAATAGTTTTGGAGGAAGATTTACGCGTAAAAAGCATTGAGATTGAAAACCAAAAGCAAATGCTGTCAGAGTACCTTGCGACGCTATATGAACGCGAGAATTCAATTTCTGACACTTTCACGTCCAACAAAGAAATAAATATCGCCAAATTGTTACTTGGAGATGAGCCGGTAGCGGACCAACTTCAGGAGATCCGTTACTTTAATATTTTAGAGGATCAAGGACATGCAATTTTCAAAAAGCTGGAACAGTTAGTTGAAGAATTGGAATCCGAAAAAATGGAAATCAAGACCAAAAGAGTCAAATTAATGTTGTTAAACCGACAATTGGACGATGAAAAGGTCCTTCTTGAAGAACAAAAACAATCCAAAAAAACGTTACTGGAACAAACCCGAGGTGAAGAAGAAATTTTTCAGTCCTTGTTGCAGGAATCACAAAGACAACAAGCGCAAATACAGGAAGAAATTATAAAGCTACAAGAAAATCTGGCTTATGTAAAAGCTGAAATGGAGCTACTTGGCGACCGTTTCGATCCTAAAGATTATGAAGCGTTATTTTCAGGTGAGAAAATTTCAATTTATGAATTCATTAACGCCACTAAAGACCTGGACGGCGAAATGTTTTTCAGATGGCCGGTTTATCCGGGTCGTGGGATTAGTGCTTATTTTAGAGACCCATCTTACGTGCATGTGTTTGGCGTGGGGCATAACGCCATTGATATTCCCGTTCCTCAAAAAACAAAAATCAGAGCACCCGCGTCGGGCGTTGTATTTAAAGTAAAAGACAATGGAATGGGTTATAGTTATTTAATTTTGGCTCATAGAGGTGGTTATATGACAGTTTACGGGCACATTTATGAATTCCTGGTTGAAGAAGGAGAAAAGGTGTTGCCTGGACAACCGATTGCATTGAGCGGGGGGGCACCTGGAACTAAAGGTGCGGGCCTCATGACTACGGGGTCACATTTGCATTTTGAAGTTATGTTGGGTGGCAACTATGTTGATCCGCTTTATCTGCTTCCTTTGAATTATTTGCCCGAGGATAAATTGCTAGCTTTGCCCGCCAGATACCACGATTTGGCAAATACGACGAACTGAATCAATAATATTGACGCGAATAGCGCGTTTTTCAGGAATTCCGGAAAATCCGGCCGCCTTAAATCCATAAATGTCCCGAAGAATCTGTCCGTAATGTTTTTCGCCAAAAAATAAGCAATAATGAGCAAAAATGCTGTAATTGCGGGTCTTTTTAAATGTGTAATCAAAAAAACCGATTGCAGCGCGTAGGCAATTACCCAGAGCATGTTGCCGATATGAATCCATTCAAATCCCACTACAAACGCCATATAAGCCGGAAAATAAAGAACAGCCATAAGTCCGTAACTGATAATGCCTGTAAAAACGAAAAAGGTGAACCATGCCGGAATTTTTTTTCTAAAATAGTATAAGCTGAACCAAATAAAAAGGGTCAGCGGAAACATGGAACAAATGGGCGCAAAAGGCCTTAAATACCATTCCGTGCTCATAAGCCATGGATAATCAACTATATTTGACGCAATCGCCATCGCCAAATCTACTATAATCAGCGCAAGTACTATAGTTCTGTTATTTTTCAGTGCTGAAATTTTATATGGCCATTTTAACGTTGCCGTCTTGCTTTCCATGTAGTCGCGCGGTTATTATGCTTACAATCAGATTGTAACTTTTATGAGAATGACTGGCAATATGGCCTCGGTTAAAAAAATCTTATCACTGCTTGAAAAAAAATATGGCAATTCCGAAACGGCTCTTGATTATGAAACTCCGGTACAAATGTTGGTTTCGACAATTCTATCCGCTCAATGTACCGATGAAAGGGTAAATAAAGTGACTCCTGTGTTATACGCGAAATATGATACTGCCGAAGATTATGCCAATGCGGACAAACACGAATTGGAGCAAATAATTAGATCCACCGGCTTTTATAAGAATAAGGCCAAAAATATTATTGGTGCTTGTAAAATGATTGTGGACAAATATGACGGCAAGGTGCCCAAAACTATGGATGAAATGTTGACTTTGCCCGGCGTGGCGCGCAAAACCGCCAATGTGGTTTTAGGTAACGCCTACGGCATTGTCGAGGGTATTGTTGTGGATACGCATGTGGGAAGATTGGCGAGAAGGTTTGGTTTTTCAAGCGCTAAAGATACGAATAAGGTGGAAAAAGATCTTATGAAAATTGTGCCGCGATCAAAGTGGAATGATATTGCTTATTGGCTGATTGATCATGGCCGCGCTTTATGTAAAAGTCAGAAACCAAAATGCGCCGACTGTTTTTTAAAAATTTATTGCCCCTCTGCCGGAAGGTTTGACGCGAAAGGTAAATGGATCGGGCCAAAATAGTTTTTTTATCGTGGCTGATCATATCGTCCCATCAATTCCGCTTTTGCCAATATATGTTTTTCCATTGCTGTTTCAAGGTCTTTTTTTGTTGTTGTTTCAGGCAATTTTAATTCTGTATCCAACGCGTATAATTTGAAATAGTAGCGATGCTCCTTGTCCGGTGGACACGGACCGCCCCATCCCGTTTTATTAAAGTCTGTTGTGCCTTCTGCGGCCTCAGCAGGGACAGAATTTTCCGGTATTTCCATTGTTGTCGGATTAATATTCCAAACAACCCAATGTACAAAAGTACCTGCCGGCGCGTCGGGATCATCTACTATTAGTGCCAGTGTGCTCGTTCCATCAGGAATGTCTTCAAACTTTAATGGTGGACTAATATCGGCTCCGTTACAT
>WJJQ01000151.1 GCA_014729615.1 Candidatus Peregrinibacteria bacterium
ACCATAGACGGGTCATTTACCGACGGAACAAATTCCATCCCGCTTGATAATTTTTACGTCGTCACTTCGGCAGACTCCGGCAACATCAACGGAGTTAATTATGATCCGTCTTTCACCGGCGACCAAAATGTGACAGCGCCTTTAAACGTAGACATAACAACTCCATCGTGCGGATCACCTGATCCGACATGCGCAACCGACCAAACCTGTCTGAACGAATCAACAACATATACTTGTAATGAACCCAATTCACAATTCAGCAGCCAACCCATAGTTTTAATGAACGGAACTTTACCCGTTTCTTCGGGCCGAGATGGTCTAATGTCTCTTTACACCAGCTTTTATCTTTATATAAACGCCCTGCAGCCACCGGGGAATTACACCGCCATTATCACGTATACACTGGCTGACAGCACAACATAATGAACAAACAAAAAGTTAAAAACAGACTTAAATTTATAACGGCAACAGTAATGATGCTGGCAATAATCAATACGGCTTTCGCCGCCATTACCAGCCGAGACATTTGGCCTGACACAACAACTCCTTTACCTGTATCCGCTACGCCAAACACAGATTCAACAAGCGAATATGTGGCTCAAAGTACGGGCATGTCCGATGGACATTTCATGGTTGCGTATGTTTCCAATAACAATCTTTACGCAACCAAACTTGACGGTGAAAATGGAACTACCATATTTGAAAATGTTCCAATTTTTGAAGACAGCAACTACTCCGTGGCAAATACAAGCTACTATACCGGTGTATCACTACTTCCTACAAATATAGAAGGTGATAATGATGTGTATGTCACTTTTGAAATTAACAATAATACTTTATCTGAAGATGACGTTTACTTACAACGAATTGACGGAGACACAGGTGCTGTCGTTTGGGGATTTCAGGTCTCTCCCGCAAGTTTCACGAGTCGAGAAGACTCCCCTTACATGGTCCCCGATGGAAATGGAGGTGTTTATTTTGCCTGGACATCAGACGCCTCCGTCTACTTAACACGCATTAACAGTGATGGTACCGTGCATGGAGCCTGGGCCCCATATTACACAGTAGACACACAATCATCCATGTACCGAATTAAAATGGTAACGGACGATAATAATAATGTTCTTTTGGCATACAGACATTACAACAACTCAACCTCAGACGATGCCATCGGCTTTGTAAAATATACACCAACCGGATCCCCCGCCAACAGCAACTGGAATACAATGCCCCTATATTATGGTGAATTAAACATGTCCGATAACATGATTGGCGCCGATACCGACTTAAACGGAGGAATGGTTTTTTCATATTTGGTCAGTACTTCAGATTATCAAATCAAAACCCAACGTATTGATGCCGATGGAAACTTTGTCTGGAACAATGGTGAAAAAGGAGTGGACGTAATAAATGCCACTGGATCTGACAGCCTTTATTACGGCCCGCAATACGCTGTTAGCGATGGAAAAGGTGGATTATTGGTCATGGGAATTTATTATGAATCCGCCAATAGTTTAAAAAACTACCGAGTCGGTTATGTTACCAAAGATGGTGTGCTGGCGGATGGCTGGACAGACCAGGGAATAATAATATCTAATGAAGACGCGGCAGGTAACCGTGATGTCTACACCTATTACGACTATGACTCAAACGGTAAACAGCATCGTATGGTTTCCGATGGTAACGGTGGTGCTTTTTTCTCACTTTACATGAACGATTTTACTACAATTAGTGGCACTTATGCTGTGCTACAACACATTCTCAACGATGGATCGCTTGAATACGGACCCGGTGGAAAAATATTTGATTTCACATCGGGCACGGGAGCGGCATACCCATTCATTTCAACAAATCCTAATAATACAAAGCTACTTTTCACATACTCCAAAAATGAAAACGGTTCAACCAACGACATTTATGCCCAAGCTTTCGAAATTTCATCTCTTTGCGGATACACAGTTCAAGATGCCGGCGACTCTACAACGCGAACCAGTGAATCATGTCTTTCGCTCAACTTAAACCCCGGTCCCTTGGCATTTGAAAACGTTCCCGACAATTTCACTTTTGCCGATAAATTTTTCTCAACAGTTCAGCAATACAATTTCAGCAACGACGATTCTTCAACCAAAGGCATCATAGACATTACAAACGACACAGACGACCTGGTAACCATTCAGGATCTTCGCAATGAAGGCGGATTCGAACTGCAACTTCAAGCATCACATTTTTCACCAATTGAAGATCGTTCATACAAAATACCGGAAGCAAATGTTTACGCCACAACAGTCAATCCAACTACCACAATTTTAAATGCGGTTGATTCAACACTCATCGGCACAACAGTCAACGGAGCAGAGGTTGCCCAGCACGCGGTCAACAGTTCCGATGTTGTAACTCCGATAGACAGCCCGAATTCCGTAGATACGGCTTCTAATTCTCTTGAAATTCAAAGTCTTGCAAATGTGTACAAAGACGAAGGATCAAATTTCGACAACGGTCCGGTAGTTATATTAAGCGGTACCAATGCCCGCATAGCACGAATCAGCACCCTGTTAAACCTGTTCCTGGAAATACCGGCCAACGCGCCTCCGGGCAACTATTCGGGCGAATTCACGCTTGACCTTATTGCTCAATAAACAATTAAAAAAAGCGCCTTAGAAAAGGTGCTTTTTTTATATCGCTCCAGAATGCCGCTCAACCTCATGGATACTGTACCCCCAGCATCCGTAAGGTGGGTGCTCTCACGTTTCAGCCACGGCCGAAACCGGATTTTAAGCTCCCTTATTTCTTTCGAAGAGAGAGTATATAAGGTGTCTTACGAACACCCTAGAGCATCCAAATTGTATCAAAATCATCAAAAAAGTCAACAAAAACGGCTTTAAATAAGCAATACTATGGATTGTGCACTTTCCATATCGCTCACCACAGCATATTGAGTTTTCACATCTTTTTACATCCCCAAAAAAATCACCGATTTCACAAGGTCAAGCACAAAGCCAATAAAACCGCTCAAAATCGAAAATCCAAAATATCTGGCCAAAATGAATCTGTCCAAAACCAAAAACACCAAAAAATAAGCCGTTCCATTGGCCAAAAAAGCGGCATATCCTCTTTGCATCGCCCTTGGAATAAACCATCCCAAAAACTTCGATCCGTCCAGCGGCGGAAAAGGCAACATATTAAAAGCAAACAAAATGATGCTAATATCCATTAAAATAACCAGAAAAAACCTGATATCGGCATTCATCATTTCCCCGAAATACCTTAGCGGAATGGCTATTAACAAGGCCAAAATCAAATTCGAAGCCGGCCCCGCCAGCGCGGTTAAAGCTTCATCTCTTTTGGGATTTTGAAAATAATTAGGATTCACCGGCACGGGCTTTCCCCAGCCTAACTGCACAATAAACATCATCAGCGTACCGATAGGATCCAAATGCTTAAGCGGATTCAAACTGACCCTTCCATTCACCTTCGGTGTAGGATCCCCGAAATAATTGGCCACCCAGGCATGTGAAAACTCATGAATAGTTATAACAATCACCAGCGCCACCAATACCAATACAAAGTTCAACATAATCAATTTTTACTTGCAAATCAGTAGATCCATGTTAAACTGCTACAGCTTTCAACGCAATATTAATAAAAGAGCCATGGCAAATACATGTCAATTAACAGGAAAAAAACGAGCAACCGGTAACAACCGAAGCCACTCAATGCGTGCCACCAAAAGAACATTTTCACCAAATGTAAGCAAAAAAACCATTATCGACCCTGTAACCGGCGAAAAAGTTAAAGTTAAAATTTCAACCCGAGCACAAAGAACACTTTTAAAAAATCCCGGAAAATTCAAAGAAGAACTAAAAACCCTGGTTAAAAAAGCAAAAAAGAGAGCGGCGTAATTATTTTATATGGCAAAAGCTGCAATCAACCGCATTTACAGAAACGTAATCAAGTGGATTGAAATTCTTTTGGCACTCTCAATTTTCATTGGCTCGCTTGTGTATGGATTCGAGAGCATCATCCATTTCACAACGCTGGACTGGACCATGAACGACGCCTATTTCGACCTGATCCACCGCGTTTTATTCGTAGTTATAGGCATCGAGCTTGTTAAAATGCTATTAA
The DNA here is from genome assembly GCA_014729615.1 of Candidatus Peregrinibacteria bacterium. Taxonomy (GTDB): domain Bacteria; phylum Patescibacteriota; class Gracilibacteria; order UBA1369; family UBA1369; genus WJJQ01. The sequence goes on from WJJQ01000151.1 coordinate 4,126, forward strand.
CCCACAGTCTTGAATCGATTCTGGAACTGATGGCATTTGTCATTGCCCGAAAAATCCTATTACCCGAACTGGATTCGATCGACTTGATCTTGAGTGTCGCCGCTTTCGTAGCATTAATAGCAGCCCGCCACTACATTTTGCACTGCGACACTGAAGACCCCACTCATTTCGAACAATCCGAACTTAAATAAATGGAGAGATGGCCGAGCGGTTTAAGGCGCACGCCTGGAACGCGTGTTGAGGTGAAAGCCTCTCAGGGGTTCGAATCCCCTTCTCTCCGCCACCCATTTGTTGATTCATCATGTTTAGAACATGTTAAAAAAACCCTTGCAACCAGTTTATTAACGTGATACGATAATAACGTCATATGTTAACAGCACATAGATGATTAAGAGTTTTAAAGACAAAGAAGCAGAAAAAATTTTTAATAGAGAAAAATCAAAAAAAATACCAATCGAAATACAAAAAACCGCAATGCGCAAACTATGGATGTTGGATGCCGCACATGATATTAACGATCTTCGTTCCCCGCCCGCAAATCGTTTGGAAAAATTAACTGGAAACAGAAAAGATCAATTTAGCATCAGAATCAACAATAAATATCGCATCTGTTTCATTTGGAAACAAAATACAGCTCATAATGTAGAAATAACGGACTATCACTAAAAAAAACTATATCCCTTTAACTACCTAAACCGCCGTGCCTAAACTAAAACCAATACATCCCGGAGAAATACTTATAGAAGAATTTCTTATTCCCCTTGGAATAAGCCAATATCGTCTGGCAAAAGACATAAATGTACCGCCACGCCGCATTAATGAAATCGTGCATGGCAAACGCGCAATAAGTGCAGACACCGCACTGCGCCTTGGCAGGTATTTCAACACATCGGCACAATTCTGGCTAAATTTGCAATCACATTACGATCTGGAAAAAGAATCAGACAAACTGGGCAAAAAACTAAACATTGAAGT
>WJJQ01000152.1 GCA_014729615.1 Candidatus Peregrinibacteria bacterium
CCTTGAAACTGATCCTATGCTTAGAAAAATTGAGCATTTAAACCTTCTTTACATTGAGGCTCTGCGGGAAGTTGCCTTAAGACTGAATGACCCAGATGGCGCGGATTTTGATTTACCGATCGATTTACCCGGACAAGGTAAAAAAGTACATTGCAGAATCAGATATGAAAATGGTCGTTATGTATTGCGATATCCCGGAGGCGCGATTTCATACTCTGAAGGATTATCAGTATTAAAAAATATTAATGATGGAATAATCCATAAAAAAATTATTGATAAATATATAGGGAACGAAAAAAACTATGAAAAATATGAAGACAAAATCGGCAAAGTGCGAAAGTTAAAAACCCCCAAAGATGATCAGGAACAAATCAGGTTTAAACTTGGGTGGAAAGGGAAAAATGCAATTGTCAGGCTTAGGCCGCTCCCGAACGGTTATATCGGTTATGGAATAACCAGAAAAGACAGTGGAGAATATAGCCAGAATTCGCGCTTAGGATACGCTGCGAGCTTTGATGATTTAATGGTTAAGTTAAGTCATCTGAAAGAATGGAGTGAAAATAAAAAGTATCATAAACAATTTAAAAAAGCCGCTGAGAGTGGTGAAACGGTTGAGGCAAGAAAAGAAATTTTATTTGATGCCATAACAAATCCATATGGTTATTCAATTAATAGCGAAAAAGTGGGTCGGATGATTAATTTAAAAACCAAATCCGATGAAAGCGTTGATGTTTATTTTGACTGGGGCGGGGGTAACAAGATAAAAAGTAAGAAAAACTTGCATTTGAACGTGCGAATCACTGCAAACGGCGAAATTGCATATACTGTTTCCGGTGGAGGCTTAAAAACAAAAACTTATCATGCTGACGCCTTTTATGACATGATTGAAAGGGTTGCTGATTTAAAGAGAGATGCCGGAAACGATTATTTTTAATTTAATCCGCGCAATTGTTTGTAAATTTTAATTACTTGATACCAAAACGGTTTATAAATTAATTCTTTGGCGTTTTGATATTGAATAATTTCACCACCGAATTTTAATTTGAAATCTGTAATTTTTGACCAGGGATGGTTTTTTTCATTAGGGGGCGCTATGCCAAAAAAATCATAATTTTTAAAACCAGCTTTTTTGGAATATTGCATTATTTGCCAATGCAAAAGATACGGCGCCATTGTGTTCCTTTTGTTTGAAGATGAAGCGCCAAAATAATATGTGGCAGTATCTTTAAAAAATGTGACAATTGCCGATGCCAGCGGTTCATTTTCGTGATAGGCAAAATACAGTTTGACGTTTTTTGCGGGCAATTTTTCAACCATTGCTTTGTAAAAATGAAGAGGATGCCCATGAAAGGCGTCACGCTGCGTTGTCGCGGAAAAAAGCTTATAAAAAACCTCAATATCTTTAATGGGGTCTTCAGAAACTTTTATTTCAACATTGTGCTTTTTTGCTACTTTAATGTTGTATCTACCTTTTGGCTTCATTTGTTTCAATATATCTTCTTCACTTTGGTTCAGATCGACTATATTAGTGCATTCAGGATGAAAATGCGCATGAGCATTTTTTGAATTTTTAAGGCCGTAAGAAGTTGTGACGGGCGGATCCACACGTAAAAAAACCGCCTTTTGCTTTTTTGCTTCATTCTTTATCGCATCAAACAGAGGTTTTGCTCCATCAATGTTTTGCCAGTCAATCAAAGGCCCGCGTGGCGAATAAAACCATGACAGTCCAAAGGGCAGATCTTGTTTTATTATTAATGCAGAATTAATAATTTGATCGGCACTATTTTTTTGGGTAAACAAAAAATATTTTTCCCTTCCTTTAAGTGTTGTTTGGAAATCACCCCATTGCGGTATCTGATGAATGGATCCAAGGGGATGCTTTTCAACAAACGCTTCAAGCTTGTCAGTATCTGGTGTTGTATTGATATAGTCACTCATGATTGGCTTAATAATGCCATAAATATAATTCATTTATTAGTACAAAATATTTATACAATTGCTTTATTCTTATATTATGTTATAATTTATTGTTGTAAACAAATAATTGCAAAATAAAAATAAAAAAATAATCGGCGCGAATTCTTATGAATTGCTGAATACGGCTGAAACGTATGCCAAATCCATCATTAAGCATTTTTTTGCGACTGATAATAATCCATTTGATGAACGCGATTATAAAAAGCGCCAAAAAAACCTTTCACTTTTGCCTGAATTTATTAAAAATGCATATTTAACTGTGGAAAGAATTATTTATGATATAAAATTTTTTCACTATACTGGAGCCCGCATATTTTCAGATACAATTTGCAAGCGACTCGCTTTTGCAAAAAGTGTGCTGGATTTGCATCCATTTTTGGCTTTAGTTTAAGCATTGTGCATTTTGTAAATAATTTATCATATACCTCTGAGAGGGGGTGTTGTGGATATGTGCTATTTGTGGTATAATTTTTAGATAAATAAAATAAAAAAAACAAAAAATGCATAAAACAAAAAAATGCAAAAGCAGGCAATTTATTTTTCTTAAAGGGGGCCCCGGCGAAGGAATGGAATCTTTTGATCTTAAAGAAAGTTATGAAATGAAAGAATCCCTGCTTCCTGCTGCTAAAAAAGCATTAGCCAAAGCAAGAGATAACCTGGATGCCATAACAAGATACTATTTGTCAGCCGATAAAGGTCCAACCGATTATTACACCGAATTCAAGGAAAGTGACAGTCGTGCTGAAAATTTGGCGAAAATTCCCTCTAACGTAAGACTGCACTTTATTGAGCTTGAAAAGAAAATTGCAAACCTAGAGAAAACGATAGGCTTTTTAGAGGACGCTTTACACGTGGAAGCAAATGTCAGGGATGTTGCTCCGGCACTAAGACAGCTTGCGCAAGCCGTAAACAATCTTGGAGATGTTTCAGACATTGAAGGCAATGAACTTGAATATGATCCCGGTGATCCATTGGCTCCATTAAACCCAAAAAAATATACGCGTATAGCCGATGACGAATTAAAAGCGGAAAAAGTCAGAGTTAAAGTTAAAGAAGAACCCAAAAAGGTAGAACAAACAAGCCGTTTTGGAGAAGTGGAGTATGAAGAAGCGCAGAATAAAAAGGAAGAATCCATTAAACCAGTCAATAAGCCGCTGATAAATGAACAACCGGTTAAGGAACCGGAAAAAGAGGAAGAAACGTTGCCAAATGAGAAAGATACAATAGAGAAAAAAGAAAACGAACCAAAGCCGGAGGTTAATTTACTTGCCGCAATAGAAAAAGCCATTGCCGAAGATGATGAAAAAAAACCCAATGCCGAATCTGCGGTTGCAGCTAAACAAGTTGAAACCAAAAAAGAAAAACCCGCACCAAAAAAACAACCGGATAAAAAGAGAAAAGAAGATAATCAAAGACTTGCAAGAATGTGGGAAACCGCAGAACAAAAGAAAAAACGTAAACGTGAAGAATTGCAAAAAAGCACTGTAAAAACCAACGCTCCCGAAATACAAGCAGTCGCGAAAAAAACACAGCCTGACACAGAAACATTTCACCCTTCAGTTCCGGATTTACCAGAATCCCAACTGTCAAAACAGTCAGATGCTGAAAAATCCGCTTTATTTCAACAAGAAATGGAAAGAAGATTCGGTTCTTCAGAAGTAGCGGCCAAGACAGGTGAAGAAAAACCCGCCACTGCAAAAAGAGTAGACTACGAAAAAGAAATGCGTGAAAGGAATCCTTTTAATATGGATAAATTTAAAGAACATGATTTGAACGACTCGGTCTGGTATCAAAGATTAATGAATGATGAAATCAGCTTAGCTGAATATAAACGTGAAATTGAACATAATAAAGCACAGCGCGCACGACTTCGAGGTGACGTAGAGAAGGTTGATGAAAGTGTTGCCGCATCTTTAAACCAGGAAGAAACTTGGCTTGAAGGGCAAGACACGGGCGCAATTGTTACTTTAGGATACAGTGAAGTCGAAACACTTGATGGAAAAAACGCTTTGAATAATTACATAATAAAAGGCGCTGACGGAAAATTATATATTCATGAAACGGCGCAGGCTCTTGATAGTGAAGGTAAAAATATTGGTGACGCGGAAATTGTCAGGCGAACAAGTTATTCAAAAGCTAAAGCCGCAAAATTAATGAGCGAACAGGCGCAATTGCTTAGGATGGAATCCAATCCCGAAGAAAAAAGAAAAGAAGTTAAACGTACATTGAAAGATTACAGTAAAAGACTTGCAAAAGCGCTTGTACAAGGCGTGGATAGTAATATTTACATGCAAACCAAAAGGACCATGGAAGAGATTATGAGAGAAAACAACGTTAATCATTACAGATTGGAAGTTAAGAGCGATGCCGGAACGGCAATTGTTCAAAGTGACAAAAATGGAAGCATTGGAGCAACTTACGTTTAATAAATGACTGAAAATTTTACTAAAACACAACTGGAATTGATAAATTTTTTTTCGATCTCACCAAGCATTCAATCGCTTGACGCGGACACAAGAAAGAAATTATTTGAGAGGTTAATGACAATTTCGGAAGAAGGTTTGAAAAAAATTATTGAAGTGTTTGAAAACGAACAAAAATATTTGAAACTTAAAATTTTGGTGGATGATGTGCAAAACGCAAGTCGTGATTTAGATAGAGCGTTTCGATCAAACAAAGAACAAGCAAGCCGAGAAAAAACTGAAGATGAAGCCGAAAGATTATTACAAAAACTTAAATAATATGGACAAATTTGAAAAACCAAAATTAGAAATACAAGGCGATTCGGAAAAAAAAGAACAATTATCGCTAACTGATGACGATATCGAAACTCTGAAACAAGGATTGTCAGAAAAAATAAAAAAGGCCAAAGAATCGGGCCGTGCCGACCTGATGGAAAAAGCCAATCTTGCGGAAGAAAAATTGAACGCATTAATCAATATGGATCTTGAATATAAAAGTGAAAAAGAAATTGTTGCCGAAACTTTACATAAATTGGGACTGGCAATTGAAAACATAGATAATGATGCTGAAGAGTTGCATAGAATCGGATTATAAAAAATAAAAAATAATAAAAATATATGGCTGAACAAAAACAAAATAACACACAGGAAAAAATCCCTTATGAAGATCTGGTAAAAGGATCCATTGTTTTTCAACAACTTGGCGAGGAAATTCAGGAAATGATTTTAAACGCAAAAGGAGAAGAGCAAGAAAGGTATGAAAGAATATTCACTATTGAACGTGAAGGAATTTTACGTGCCAAAAAAGACTTGCTGGAAAGAAATAATTTAGTCGTAAAAAATTTCACTCTGCAAGTGAAATTAATAAAAAAAGAAAAATTGAAAGAAGATGAATCAATCGCGAGGCAAAAAGAAGAAGAAAAAGGAGAAGCACTACTCGATCAATTAAACAATTTATAAAATGCTACAAAACAAAAATACAATTCTTTATAATCAAAAATCATTCATTTTCGAGCCGGCGCGGCTGATATATTTGGCCGGTCAGGATTTCAGCTCGATAGCGGCACAAGCTGTTGAAAGAATTAAAACCGAATTGGAACAAGGACTCGATCAAAAGCTTTTGCAAGAAAAGAAATCGGCATCAAGAGCGACCGGTGAAATCTTGGCCAAAATTAAAGATATTGCTCTTGTTGAAGAAGGTAAAATTGCAGAAGACAAAGAGGCACTGAATAATCCCGAGAAGCTAAAATATGTCAGACAAATTCGTGAAGCACGCAAAGAAGCGGAGGCTAAAATTAAAGAAAACATGGAATCATATAAAAATAAAGCCGCGCTTGTAAACGAAATAACGAACGCGGAAATAAAAACAGGTCAGTATGATTCAATTTTTTCTCAACAAATAGAAGGAAAAAATAAATTTGAAGACGTACCCAGGTTAAGAGAAATGATCCATGATTTAAAAAATAAAAAAGGCGCACTAAGCGAGCTTGCAGCGGAAAATTTAAATGATTTAAAAAGCGGCATGATCAATAAAATTGATTCAATGATAAAACTGTTTTCCGATGAACAAAAAACAATTCTTGAAGCGACCGACAAAAAAATCGTTAAATATGATGACTTAATAGATGACATGGCAATGGAAGTACAAGGTTTAACCATGGAAAATGGAGAGGCATTAACTGACCCATATGCCGAGGATAAACTTAAAAAAGGTGACATGTTGAAATTAATGACTCACCTGATTTATTTGAAAGGATTGTTGGTCAATGATGACGGGAGCCTTGATAACGCCGGCTTAAAGGGAATTGTTCAAGCCAATATTACAAGAATTGAAAGTGATATTTTAGAAAATTATAACTCAGCGGCGCGAGATGATGAACAAATTGATCTGGAGCAAATAGCTTTAATGGATGACTTTACCAATCGTGTATTGGTAAATCTAGAAAAAGCCAGAGCAAATTATGAAAATGTAGCCAATAATCCGCAAGCAAAAAAAGCCGCATTACAAGGCGCGAAAGCCTGGTTGGCCGGTGCTCAACAAGCAGCCAGAGAAAAACTGGGATATTTACAACAAAAGAATATTGAAAACAGGTCAAAAAATATTGAAATAGATGAAGAAGGTAAAATTACTTTCGACACAGACGTTTCCGACTTGATAGAGGAAGGTCTTTTGGCTATTAGAAAAGGTGAAACAACTGTTGAATCATATGATCCCGGAACAGGTAAAAATGTTCAGATTCCTCAAATTCAGGCTGTACCTCAAATTAGTATTCCGGAATCAACTCCTATTGCGAGAACAGGAAAAGGTAAAGATAACGAGCTTGAAAAAACGGAGGAAGGCAAAAAAGCTTAATAAACTAATAATTATATTTAAAATATTAACCTATATATTATGAAAAACAAAAAAACATTCATTAATGACAGTCGTTTCATTTTTATGGCTGATCCCGGTGCTCCATCTTCAAGACCGGAAGACATTGCCTCTCAAGCAAAAGCAGAAATTGCCGAACAACCGGAAGATATTAAAGAAGCAATTGCCAAGGGTATAGATATTGATGCCGCAGTGGCAAAAAACAAGGCGGACATTGATGCTATTGAATCCACAGCCAGAGAAAAATTGGCTCCGGATATTGATGCGCCGGATGCCATTACCGATAGAAATTTCAAATACCAG
>WJJQ01000153.1 GCA_014729615.1 Candidatus Peregrinibacteria bacterium
AACTTCTCAGCCTTCCCCCGGATTATTCCCTCCGGCGGCTTAAAAACCGCTACCGGTATCTCTGCAAGCGGTATCATCCGGACACGGCCGGCCCCGACTCGGCAGCCGACGGCCAGGCAGTCGCAGGTCACGCAGCCGACGACGACGGAGCTTCAGCAGCTTCCACAGCCCGCGGCGATACCGACGGGGCTTCAACACCCACTCCGGCCCGCGGCGGCACAGTCGATTTCCGTGATATCCACCGGGCATATCAAACTCTGCTTGCGCTTATAACTTCGCTGGATTAACTGTCCTTTTATTGGAAAATCTTAAAAACGCCGCGAAATTCTTGTATTTCCCGAAGTCATCTACTATAGTTTTTATCATACAGAATGGATAAACGAGAATATGTTTGAACAGACTTTTAAAAATATTGACGATACTCTCTGGAAAGATGCGGGCTGTTCAAGTGAGCTCGATTATGTTGAGCAGACATCGTGGATTCTTTTCCTTAAATATCTCGACGATCTTGAAAAGGACAAAGAAGCTGCGGCCAGACTTTCGTCTAAATCCTATTCCTCTATCATTTCCAAGGAATATAAATGGAATGTATGGGCTGCTCCCAAAACAAAAAATGGGAAGCTGGACCATCACAAGACGCTGACAGGAGATGATCTGCGAGATTTCGTCGACCAAAAACTTTTTCCGTACTTGAGGAGATTCAAGACACAAGCCGACAATCCGGACACCATCGAGTATAAAATAGGCGAGATATTCAGCGAGCTCAAGAACAAAATACAGAGCGGTTACAATTTGCGGGAAATTATCGACCTTGTTGATGAACTGCGTTTCAGAAGCCAAAAAGAAAAGCACGAGATGAGTCATCTTTACGAAGGCAAAATTCAGAATATGGGCAACGCCGGCAGAAACGGCGGAGAATACTATACACCTCGGCCTCTAATAAGAACCATTGTAAAAGTGGTTGCTCCCCGGATCGGAGAAACCATCTACGACGGAGCCGCCGGTTCTGCGGGCTTTCTCTGCGAAGCCTTTGAATACCTGAAAAAGAGCAGGAATCTTTCAACCGGCGATATGAGAACTCTTCAAAAGAAAACATTTTACGGAAAGGAGAAAAAGTCCCTTGCCTATATCATCGGCACGATGAATATGATCCTCCATGGTATAGAGGCACCGAATATCATCCATACCAACACTCTTTCGGAAAATATCAGCGATATTCAGGAAAAAGACCGTTTTAATGTGATCCTTGCAAACCCGCCCTTCGGCGGAAAAGAGCGCAAGGAGGTTCAGCAAAACTTTCCCATTAAAACGAGTGAAACAGCTTTTCTTTTCCTGCAGCATTTTATAAAAATTCTCAAAGCCGGCGGCAGGGCCGGTGTGGTTATCAAAAATACCTTTCTTTCCAATACCGACAACGCGTCCATTTCCCTGCGTAAAACAGTGCTTGAAAGCTGCAACCTCCATACCGTACTCGATCTTCCCGGCGGCGTCTTTCAAGGCGCGGGTGTAAAAACTGTGGTGCTCTTTTTTGAGAAAGGCGAATCTACAAAAAAGATCTGGTATTATCAGCTCAATCCCGGCAGGAATTTAGGCAAAACCAACCCTCTTAATGAAGAGGACCTTAAGGAATTTGTGGAGCTTCAAAAAACCAAGGCAGATTCGGAGAATTCCTGGAGTGTTGATATAAAGGATGTAAGTGAAGAGACCTTTGATCTATCGGTAAAAAACCCTAATAATAAGGATGATACTGTATTGCGGGAACCGAAGGAGATTCTGGAAGAGATTGCCGCCCTTGATAAGGAAAGTGCCGAGGTATTGAAGAAAGTGCGGGAGTTAGTATGAGCGGGAAAAACATTGTTTCACTCGAACATATTGAATCAAAAATCTATACTATAAATGGCGTTCAAGTGATGCTGGATGAAGATTTGGCCGGCCTTTATGGCGTTGAGACCCGTGTCTTAAACCAAGCTGTAAAAAGAAATATCGAAAGATTTCCTCGAAGTTTTTGTTTTCAACTCACTGAAAGTAACCTTGAAAACTTGAAATCACAAATTGTGACTTCAAGTTGGGGTGGAAGAAGGACTCTCCCCTATGCCTTTACGGAGCAGGGTGTGGCAATGTTGTCGGCAGTTTTAAAAAGTGAGAGAGCGGTGAAAATGAGTATTCAAATAATGAATGCCTTTGTCGCTATGCGGCGATTTCTCTCAACGAATGCTCAGGTGTTTCAGCGTTTGGATTCCATGGAAATAAAACAGATACAAACTGATAAAAAACTGGATCGGGTCCTTGATGTTATTGAGAGCAGGGATATCCAGCCGAAACAGGGAATATTTTATGACGGTCAGGTCTTTGATGCATACGTCTTTATCAATGATCTTATTAAATCCGCAAAGAAATCGATTGTCTTAATTGATAACTATATTGATGAAAGTGTTCTTGTACTGTTTTCCGCCAGGAAACAGGGCATTCCTTTGAATATTCTAACAGAAACTATTTCAAAAAAACTGGAACTGGATGTTAAGAAGCATAATGAACAATATCCTCCGCTAACCGTTAAAGCTTTTTATAAAGCACATGACCGTTTTTTGATTATAGACGGAAAGACAGTCTACCATTTCGGTGCATCCTTGAAAGACCTTGGGAAAAAGTGGTTTGCCTTCAGCAAGATGGATATATCGACTGCCGATATGCTCAAAGAGGCTGGTGAGATGGTATGAAGGGAAATAATAAACCACGGATGAACACGGATGGGCACGGATTACCCGAGGGATGGGAGTGGAAGAAGCTGGGGGAAGTTTGTGAAGTAATTGGAGGTGGCACTCCATCTAAAAAGGTTAAAGATTTCTACATTGGTAATATACCATGGGCCACTGTAAGAGATATGCAAGGTGAAATAGTCAAGAAAACTAAGTATAGAATAACAGAAGAAGCTGTAAAAAAAAGTTCTACAAACATAATTCCTAAAGGCAGTGTTATTATAGCGACAAGGGTTGGGCTTGGAAAAGTATGTTTAACAAACGAAGATACTGCAATAAATCAAGATCTGCGGGGTATAATACCAAAAAATTCTAAAAAGCTGTATGTCCCATTTCTATTTAGATGGTTTAAAAATATTTCTTATAAAATCATCGGAGAAGGTACAGGAGCAACAGTAAAAGGAGTAAAATTACCTTTTATTAAGGGACTCGCCATCCCCCTCCCTCCGCTCGCAGAACAAAAACGCATTGTTGCCATTCTTGATGAAGCCTTTGCCGCCATTGACAAGGCGAAGGTCAATGCGGAGAAGAACCTGTCCAATGCCAAAGAGCTGTTTGACAGTTATTTGAACGGAATTTTTGCCAATCCGGGGGAGGATTGGGAAGAGAAGAAGCTGGGGGAGGTGTACGATGTAAGGGACGGCACACACGATTCTCCAAAATATCAAGATAAAGGTTACCCATTAATTACTTCGAAGAATTTAAAAGATGGGGTAGTTAGTTTCAATAAGATTAAATATATTTCTGAAAACGATTATATAAATGTAAATAAAAGAAGTAAGGTCGATATTGGAGATGTTCTTTTTGCGATGATTGGAACAATAGGGAATCCTGTTGTTATAGTTGATGATCCAACATATGCCATAAAAAATGTAGCACTGTTTAAAGTTGATAATGAGAAGCAAAGCAGTTGGTTTTTGAAATATTATTTAGAATCAAACACGGTTATAAAGAAGATGGAACAAGAGTCTAAAGGAACAACACAAAAGTTTGTTGGACTTGGTTATTTAAGAAACTTTAAGCTGTTATTTCCGTCTCTTTCTAAACAAAAGCATATTGTCAATCAATTGGATAAACTATCATCTGAAGCTAAACATCTGGAATCTATCTACCAGCAAAGGATAGCCGAACTGGATGAACTAAAAGAATCTATTCTCAAAAAAGCATTTGAGGGGGAATTGTGATAACCAAAATTGCAATGAACCAGGTTGCCAGTTATAAGAATACAGCAACACTTGAAACAGATAAAAAGGTAAATTTGGTATATGGACTTAATGGAACAGGGAAAACAACTCTTTCTGATTTTCTTTATAACCTTAATGAACCACGCTTTAACAATTGCTCAATAGACGGTTTGAATAATGAGGATTTGCTTGTGTATAACCAGCAGTTTATCAAAGATTACTTTTATGAATCTGAA
>WJJQ01000154.1 GCA_014729615.1 Candidatus Peregrinibacteria bacterium
CATCCATATTAATAACTGTGATTGCCTGCGTTCCATTTGCAAATGCGGCTTCAGTTTCAAGTTCAACAAGTCCGTCAACAGTATATAATCCGGGTGGTTTAACATATTATTCATCAGATTACAGAACAAATAACAATGGTGGATCCAGCGTGATTCCGGGCGGATATCAGACAGGACAGGCACCGACGGCGACAGGTTATCAGTCTAGCGGTAACAATGGTGCGGCATCGGCATACAGGCCTGGTGCAGCTCCCACTGCGACCGGTTATAAAACCAGTGGAAATAATGGTGCGGCGTCCGCTTATCAACCCGGAACCGTGCCAACTGCAAAAGGTTATAAGTCAAGCGGCAACAACGGGGCGGCCTCTGCCTATAGACCTGGCACAAAACCGACGGCAACAGGTTATAAATCAAGCGGAACACAAGGAGCCAGTCCAATAAAAAACGGTTACAAACGTGGCGCAACGCCAAAAATCGATGATGAAGATGAAAAATATGGTAATAGTCCGATTCCCGGCGGATACCATTATAATCCCGAAAAAAACTTGCAAAAAGATCCCAGCACTATGGACGATTTACTTGTGGCAAAAAATACAGACATTGAACCAAGCAAATGCGCCGGTGTGAATTATCCTACCGACATTAACAACCACTGGTCAGAAAAATACATCAGAGATTTATATGATCAATGTGTTACTAAAGGATATTCCAATGGAACTTTTAGACCTGACAACCAAATTACAAGAGTGGAGCTTTTAAAAATGGCCTTATCCGCAAAAGGGATTGAGCCTGCAAATTGCTATGACAACGATTGCGGCACGCCTTTCTTAGATATTCAGGCTTGGGAAAGCGGATGGGTAAAAGCGGCCTATGACAGGGGAATCGTAAAAGGTAACGGTGAGAGTTTTCGACCCAATGATCCCGTTAATAGAGCTGAGGCGGTTAAAATAATCCTGGAAACATATGGGGAAAACGGCTTGAGCAATGATTCATCATCATTCGATGATGTTAGCGGATGGAGCACGGGATACATTGAAAAAGCATATAAAATTAGATTGATTAATGGCACCGGGAATGGTAAATTCTCGCCGGAAAAAAGCATGACAAGAGCTGAAGCGTCAAAAGTGCTTGCAAAAATTAGAACTTATAAATCAATAATTAATTAACCAATATTCACCATGACTGAAAGAGCAGATAAATACACGCTAGATGAAGAGCAGCCATCCGGAATCCAATCAATTTCAGCGGTTCAGGAAGGAAAATACTACACTGTAACCGACAGCATTGAAATTCCTGAATGGTTAAACAAACTTGGTGTTACCGTTGGTACATCATTAAGAGTCGGTGAAAAGCGCGAAGGTTCCGATCTTTTGCCTGTAAGTTTTCATAAAGAACCCAGTCATCCCGATCAAGTTAGAAAAGTGGTGGCCTTTCTTATACACGACGAAGTGCTTGCCACATTAAATGTAACTGAATCGAAGAGGTAAGAAGACTTCTTCCGTATTTTGTCTTTCAAAAAAATTTCTTAATGGAACCCGCATGTGATTTTCATGAGGTGCCATTTCTATTTTTTGTCTCACTTGTCTTAAATTCGATATGCGCCTCTCTATTTTTAGTTTTGCATTAAACATACGTTCGTTCATTGAACTGACTCCATCTAATTTTTCATGTACATGTTTCATTTTCTGTTCAAATTTATTCAAGAATTTAAGAGCCGGCTCCGTTTCAAATTCTCCATTTTGAGCAACTTCAAGAGCGCGGTTCATATGCTTTTCCATTTTGTCCAAAGCTTTGGTTGCAGCCTTATTGGCCCGTTCATTAAGATTAAGGTTTCCCAATTTTTCTTCCATTCTGGCTATTTCATCCATTCGTCTTTGTGCTCTGTACATAAAGTGTTCCGCTTTTTGTTCTTCTGTAAATTTAAACCAGCCTTCAAACTCTTCCAGTCCCGTTTTAACAGGGTAAAGAACATGATTTTCATTCACGTCCGCGCTAGAATAGGCATAAGTTCCCACAGTTCCACCCAATGTAAAAAACAAAATTGTAGCCAGTCCCGCGTACCTTAAGACCATGTTGGGGCCGGTAAGAGCATCTTTAAACATACGTCCGTAAAGACGCATGCGCATTTTCCATGCAAACGCGGCTCGTGGTTTTACATTAAAATCTTTTTGATTCAGCACTTCTTTTAGGCTTGGTTTTTTCATGTTAAATGGACAAAAAAACTAATTGCTTTTTAAGACGACTCACCGCTCTGCTGAGTATTACCCTAATATTGTTTTCAGATTGTGTTTGCACTTTGGCAATTTCTTTCACTGAAAGGTCGTGCATATAATGCATTAAGACAATTTCACGCTGTACTTCGGGCAGTTTTGCTATAGCCGTTTCCACCTTTTTTAAATCCATTTTTGTATCAATTTTAAGATTCATATAATCATCAGTTTTTAAAATGTTTTCAATTTCATCCAGCGGCACTTGCGCGACTTTCACTTTTTTATAATGGTCTACCAAATGATTGTGGGCAATTCTATATATCCATACCGAGAAGTTTTTTTCCGGATTAAAAGTATCAAATTTTTCATAAGCTTTAATCATGACTTCCGAGGTCAAATCTTCAGCAAGCGCCCGGTCTTTTCCTACCCGAAAAAAAATGTATCGGTAGATTTTTTCAAAATACGTATTATAGTACTTGAGAAAGTTTTTGTTTTTTCGTTTCATATGAGTTTTCTTCCGCGTCATCTGTGTTCACTTGTTAATACGACTAAATATAGTATTTATTACATTTTTTTTACAACGCTTTTTTTGGCGGGATGCGATATGAATTTTGCGAACGAATCGAAGGTCACAATTATGGATCCCACTCCGCCTACTTTTGCTGAAATAATAGAGCCGAAACTGGATGATAATCCCGATAAAATATGGGGTGCTCTTGCGAACGGCGAAGCCATAAAATCGCTGGCTTCATTCCCGGATGCCGTAGAATATGAAACCGTATTTTTGTTGGCCGGCACTAATTACCAAAAAGATGGCTATGAAAATTTTATTTATTCAAAAAATGGTCAAAATGGCTTGCCTTTGAACATGGATATTGTTGAAAAACTTGAGAAATCAAATTTTTTTTATGATTTGGGCGAAGTGGGAAGCGGTAGTGTTTGGGCGGGAGAGTCTATGCGGGCAATGGCGGATTTTTTCCCGAACGCTAATTTCGTATTGATCAATATTGGTAAGGACACTCCCACTGAAAAAGCGGAAGCGCTGGCAACGGTAATAAGTCAGAAAATTCCGCAAAACAGCCTTATTATTTCTTTGTTGAATTATGAAAGCGGTTCAGAGCGGCCGATTGCGGATTGGCAGGAACAGTTTTTTGAAGAAGCAATCACAAATATTAAATGCGCAAATGCTGAAAATATGCCGATAAAAAATGAAACACTTTTTAAAGTTTTTCAGCATATAATGCGTGATTTGGGGGCACTGGAATTTAAGGAAAACGGATTTATTA
>WJJQ01000155.1 GCA_014729615.1 Candidatus Peregrinibacteria bacterium
ACTTGGCTGTCCTTCTATAACGAAGTTCGGACTTATTTTAAAGAGAAATATAATTAAATGGAAGAGCTTCCTAGGAAGCTCGCGGTCGCGCCACCCGAGGTTCGCGGGCGGGCGGCACGTATGAAAATTCTGCTCAAGACCAAAGGAGAGAAGGGCGGGAAGGCAAAAATTCCTCCCCCAGACCCCCTCCTTTTTGCCTTCCCGCCTCAAAGAGTCGCCTTTTTTGTGGCGGTTGATTTGTTTTCTTATAGATTGACTGTATTGATTGAATTGCATAAACTGTTTTTGTAGAGCTAAAAATTATCTAATAATTTATTAGCTGTAAAATTTTACTAATAAATTCATTCAATGTCAAAGAATCTTCCAGTTGTTGCTAGAAATATAAAGAAATGTCGAATGGAACAAGGTATTTCTCAGGACAAGCTTTCAAAGTTGGCGGATGTAACTTTCCATACAATCGCTAAAATTGAGTCTGGTGCAACGCCCAATCCGGGAATTGAAACGGTTAGCAAAATTGCGAAAGCTTTAGATGTTACTGTCAATGATTTATTAGAATGATAATATTGACGGTGAGTGTATACTCACCTTAAAATAAAAACACAACTCCCTCATTCTTAAAAAAATATCCATGCCAACCACCGCTTTAACTAATAGTACAAAAACAAAATCTCCGTTTATTGGAATTTCTACTCCAAGAATTAAGAAAGTTTCCACAAAACCTTTTTTGAAGTGGGTAGGAGGGAAAACACAGCTATTAGAAGAATTGAAAAAATATATTCCTCAAGATTTCAATAGATACATTGAGCCTTTTGTCGGTGGTGGTGCATTATTTTTTGATTTGGCTCCTCAAAAGGCAATTATAAATGATGCAAATGAAGAATTAATGAATACTTACGCTGTATTGAGAGATTCAGTTGATGAATTAATAGATGAATTGTCAGGATATGTTTATGAAAAAGATTTTTATTATGAAATGCGAGCAAAAGACCCTTCTAAACTATCTAAAATAGAGAGAGCAGCTAGAACAATTTACTTAAATAAGACTTGTTTTAACGGAATTTATCGAGTCAACAAGAAAGGCCAATTTAATGTGCCAATAGGTAGGTATGCGAATCTGACTATTTGTGATGAAGAAAGATTAAGAACTGCTCATTTGGCTCTGCAAGATGTGGTAATTGAATGTGATAATTATATGAATGTGCTTTTGAAGTACGCAAAAGAGGGAGATTTTATTTATATTGATCCTCCTTATCATCCAGTAGGTAAATATTCTGATTTTAAAAGGTATACAAAAGACTTTTTCTATAAAGAAGATCAAGTTGCTTTAAGAAAAGAAATATTGGAATTGAAGAATAGAGGGTGCTTTGTTATGGCTAGCAATTCTTATTGTGATTTCATTTTGGATTTGTATAAGGATTTTGACATTAAAGTTGTTCATGCAAAACGATTTATCAATAAAAATGCTTCCGGTCGCGGAAATGTTAAAGAAGTAATAATTTTATGAACCCAGAAACATTAACAAAATTGGAAGAAATTATCATTGCACCAGATCAGATGCAATATTTTCCTCCTACTAGATTTATGGGAAGTAAAAGCAAGTTACTTGATTTTATTTGGGAGAATGTAAAAGGTTTTAATTTTGACTCGGTTTTAGATGCCTTTAGTGGAAGCGGCTGTGTAGGTTATATGTTTAAGACTAAAGGAAAGGAAGTTTCTAGTAACGACTTGTTGCAATATTCTTTCAATGCAGCTAAGGCGAGCATAGAAAACAACAGTTCTGTCTTAGATAAGGATGATTTAGTTACTTTGTTTGGGACTCCAATTAAAACCGATGGATTTATAAGGGAAACTTTTCGTGATTTATATTTTACGGATGAAGAATATTTGTTTTTAGAGCAGGTTTGGCATAGAGCGCAATCACTAAATGACGAACACAAGAAATCGTTGGCTCTTTCTGCTCTTTGTAGAGCTTGTATTAAAAAAAGACCGAGAGGAATTTTCACTTATACTGGAAAAAGATACAATGATGGGAGAAAAGATTTGAGGACTACTTTAAAGCAGCATTTTATTGATGCGGTAGAAATTTTCAACAACGCTGTCTTTGATAATAATCGTCAAAATGCCTCTACTTGCGGTGATATTTTTGATCTAAAAAGGAGAAATTTTGATCTTGTCTATATTGATCCCCCTTATTATTCAACACGTTCTGATAATGACTACTTGAGGAGATACCATTTTGTTGAGGGGCTTTGCTCATATTGGCGAGATGTAGAGATCCAATACTCAACAAAAACTAAGAAAATCAGAAAGTATGCAACTCAGTTTGATTCTAAAAACACTGTTTATGATGCATTTCATAGATTGTTTTCGATGTTTAGAGAATCTATTTTAGTTGTATCTTATTCATCAAATTCTTTGCCAACTAAAGAGGAAATGGTTGAGATTCTCAAACAATACAAACGTAATGTTGAAATCAAAGAATTTGATTACAAATATTCATTTGGCAACCACAATCATAAAATTGGGGCTAACAAAAATGATGTTAAGGAATATTTATTTATAGCTTATTAAGTTATGAAACAATGGAATATAGGAAATACAACCATTAGAAATCCAAAAAGGATTAAGGAAGGACTAGAATTACTAAAAGAGTTTGAAGGCAAGAGTTGGGATTATGATTTGCAAAAGGAATTTTATGACGAAGCAAACAAGAGAGGGATTATGGAAAGCGATGGCTCAAAGGTAAAAGAAAAAGAACTCCATGCGAGAAAATGGGTTTCTTGTTTGAATCAGCTTGGTTTTGCTCGTGCCTGGAAAAGTGAGGAAAAGGGGCCGGTTGAAATTACCGATGTGGGAAATCAGCTTGTGAATGATGAAATCACATTTGAAGAAGCTATGTTGAGGCAACTTTTGAAATATCAACTACCATCGCCAATAGAAAGTGGTAAAAATTATGAGTCCTTTCATGTCCATCCTTTCAGAGTTTTTCTGGAAATCATTTATGGACTGTATAAGCAAGATATTAATGGCTTAACGAAGGAGGAAATAGGGCTTTTTGTGATTACAAATTTAAGGGATGATGATTGTGCTGAATCTATAGAGGAAATTGTTAAATATCGTAATAAACGTGCTTCGACAAAAGGTAAAAATCCAAAGTTAAAGTTTTTTAGAGATTCTACAAAAGCTGTCATTGCTCGCAATTTTGCAAAGAAACTTGGAAAAGCTGAGGAGGTTTTAAAAAAATTGATTGCACAAGCGAAAAAGTCTAAGAGCTTTCTGAAAAGTTTTGAATTTGTCTCTGAATTGCGAACGGTTTTATTCGGAAAAGAGCCTAAAAAGCAAAGGATGACAGATAATATTCGCAGCTTGATTGCTAAAGGAGAAAGTTTTAATAAAATTTTTGATTATTATTTGGATGAATTTGTTGGAACCAAAGGCGGAACGCTGAAAGATTATGCAGATTCACAGGTAAGATATGTAATGACAACAGGGCTTTTTAGTTTAAATCGTGATCGAATTGTTATTAAGCCGAATAAGCTTGATCTGATTAAGGCAATTTTGGCTGAGTCTTCAGTTTTTTACGATGGAGATAAGTATTTGGATTATTTTTACAATCCTGAAATGCCAAAACTGCCTTTGGACGATGCAGATTTTATGGTTATGAATATTGGTGATTTACAACAGCAATTAGAGAGGCTTTCAGAGAAGACAGGATTAGAGGTTGAGCCTTTAATGACGGTTGAGAGAAGTGTGCCAAAGCTCAAGAAAGTTAATCAACAATTGGAAAAAGAGTTGATTCGGCAGAAAGAGTATTTA
>WJJQ01000014.1 GCA_014729615.1 Candidatus Peregrinibacteria bacterium
ATATAAATTGCTTCCCAATGATGTTAGTCCGGCACCCGCGTAGAGATTTTCAGGAATGTCCGCGAGTTGCGTATAGGTTCCTTCGCCTGTTGTTGAGTCAGTTATTGTGTAGGAAACAAATTCTGAAGTATTGTTTCCAATTGTTAAATATATGTCATTTCCCGAACCGGGATAGTAAATTAGCTCGCCATCATCGTATCCGGTATCTTGCGCACCCGTTTGAGTGTGATTATAAACAATGTCCGGATTAGGTATGCCACCTTTTAAAGTGTCTAAGTCTGTAACGACAATTCCATGATAATCGTCACCTACTGTAAAACCGAAAATTTTGTTACCTACTATTGTCGCGTCATTATAAAATCTACCATCGTAATCAATAATGGATTTTGAGTACTTGTTGGTTTGCGTGTCATAAGTCAGCAAATGAATGCCATCAGATAGATAAAGTGTGTCACCAACCATTTCCATTACATGTGGATTGAATAGGTTGCCATTGGCATACATATAATCACCGTTCAAAGCTAAACCGTAAGGATCGTCGTCTTCCCATAATGTAATATTTTGATCAAAGTCATATTTATAAAAAGAACCATCCTGATCGTTTGCCGCTCGTAAATAATATAAATCTGCATCATTATGCATTGCAGTCGCAAAATATGGTAAAGTTGAATTGGGTATTGTACCAACGTTGGAGTTTTGCCATTGATTTAGAATAGAATCGTATTCAATGCCGTAACCAATGTTGATCAGTTTGTTGTTTTGTTTGATTAAGGTATTACTTTTTCTGGTTGTGCTTGCGTCTATTTCTTCAAACTGGGCAATAGGTTTCGATCCGGGACCACCGCTAAGTGATCGTGGCCACGGGATGAATTCATTTAAATCTATGTAAAATTTGTGGAATTCAGCGTAATTTTCTCCATTCAATAAATATAAAATATTTCCGGTTGGGTCTTCGGTGCTTGGCCCCGGTTGTACCAGTGCTTTTCTTGTAGCTTCGTTAGTTATAAAACCTTGATCAGGCACTTGCGCGGGAATTAGCATAGGCCATTCCATGTCATCAATTACGAATTTTGAAGGTGGTGAGTAATATCCATATGTAAAGAAGTAAATTTCAGCTTTTCCATCTGTACCGTTTGCAATATAAACCGGTTCGCTTTCGGAATTGGCCGGAAATTCAAACGGAGCCTTGGGTAATTCTTCCCAGGTTTGGTTGGTCAAATGGTATCTGTAAAATGATTTACTATTGCCAAAACCAACATAAATGTATGTTGGATCAGAGGTCATAATGCTAACCTGCATGTCTGCGGGCATGTCGGGAAGGCCTGTTTCCCATGTATCGGTGGTTACGTTATATCTCCAAAACATGTCGTTTTCCGTACCCGGACTTACATAAATGTAATTATCAGTTGTTGGATTTGGAAAATGCATTTCCGGATCTTGAATATTGCCGGGTGCATTTGCCAGTTGTGTCCAAGTACCTTCACCTGTGGTCAGATTTGTAATTTGATACTTGTAAAAGTTTTTAGTCCCGTTACCCGGGAGTATATAAATTCCGTCAATGCCCGCGGCAATTGCCGAAGTGGAATCAAAAAAGTTTTCATAATTGAAAGGCGGTAATGTACGCCATTCATCGTTTGTGATGTCGTAAACATTAAAACGATTGTTGGCATTTACAGTAAAAATTAAGTCGTTTACAGCTCTTCCGTTTAAAATACTCAGGTTGATTGTTGCATTGGCTTGGTCGAAAGTATTTGTTGTTGGATCATATTCTATATAAGAGTATAAACCGTTTCTGTTGTTACCTGAGAAATAAAGTTTTCCGTTATATTCCGCTGAAGCGTCCGGTTCTAAATATGGTCCCGTTTCAAATTGTTTCGCAGGTACTAATGTTTTGTCGGATTGTCGATAAAGTGGTCGTATGTTTTCACCTATCCACTCATCAAATTCTATGCTGTAAAGATCTAAATTTGAGTAATTGGCGGTGTAAATGTATTCGTCAAAACCGTCGTTGTCCACGTCAACCGGTTCCAGATCCGTATAATGATCCACATTGTTGGGTTCATCTAAATCGGTGACTTCACAATCGCCTGTGCCACCGTTTACGCCCAATGGATTATATTTTTTAAAAAGCCTGGTTCCAACTCCTTCTTTACCTATTACGTATGTTACTTCGCCTTCCGCTTCAGTTATTGCTGTTGTCATACGACCACCTACGTCTTGCCAGGGACAATTGTTGGACGTTGTTGAAAGCCATTGTGATGGAGCCGAGGCGGTTACGGCATACAAAACAATAAAAAAGGAAATTAAGCCAAATAAGTATAAATACTTAAACTTCCAGACGTGATTTTGAAGAGTTTGCGCAATTCTTTTGTTTTTTCTGTTTGGATGTTTATGATTATCTAAAGCAATTTTTTCAGATAGTGGCATTTTTTTTGGTTCCTTTTTATCCATTTTTTGTTTTTTTTATATTTTTATCCAAATAGTATACACTGATTTGCCATTTTTCGCAAACCGTTGTAGGCTTAAGAATCAGTAATTCTAAAACTAATTATAGCTTCTATGACAACATGGCAAAAGTACCTGAAAGAATCTAAACTTGATGAGTCTTTGAGTTATGTTTTGGCTGATCTTGAAGAGGTCTTTGTTGATTTATGGCATGCTTTTTCCGCCACTGGAAATGATCGGTTGGAAGGCAAAATTGAAAACATGAATCCTACGGGAGATATGCAGGCCAAAATGGACGTATATTCAAATCAACTTTTTGTTGACAAGTTATCAAAAAATGGCGCTATCAGTATATTAGTGTCAGAAGAAAATATTGATCCAATTATTATCGATAAAAAAAGGGATGGCTTGGTTGTGGTTTTTGATCCATTGGATGGTTCTTCAATAGTCGATATGAACATGTCGGTGGGGTCAATTGTAGGCGTATATAAAGGGGAGGGTGTAAAGGGTTTATCGGGAAGAGATCAAAAGGCTGCCATTATGGCTGTTTATGGTCCTTCGCTGTCGGTAATGGTTACAACGGGTGAAGGAGTCATTGAGTTTATTTATGACTTGGGAAAAAAGGAATTGGTTTTACAAAATGAACATGTTCATATTCCGGAATCCGGACCAATTTTGGCTCCGGGTGGCATGAAAGGGTGCGGTATGAACAGTTGGTATTGCGCGCTTTTCAACAAAATGATGGAAGAAGATTATTCATTACGATATTCCGGAGGAATGGTTCCGGACATTAACCATATAATAAAAAAAGGGGGGATTTATATGTATCCGGGTACAAAAGAAAAGCCAGGTGGCAAATTACGACTTTTATATGAATTGGCTCCACTTGCCATGATTATTGAGCAGACCGGAGGGCTAGCTATTGATGGGAAAAATGAGATTTTGGATATTGTTGTTTCCGATTATCATCAGAAAAGTCCTTTTTTCGCAGGAAGTAAGCATGAAATTGATTTAGTGCGAAAACATATCCCCAAGTAGTTGTCATGCTTTTTTTGTAATAAGATCATAGATTTTCTGTTCTAAAAAGTGTAAATCTATAATCAGCACAGAGTAAAAATATAATTAATATTTTTGGCAATAGAGGATGTCAGAATCAAATGAATATACTCCCGAGCAAATGGATGAAATAGTAGCCAGAGCTCAGGGAGGCGATACAGGCGAGTTTGAAAAAATCTATAATGCGTTTATTGATAAGGTTTATAGATATATTTATTTTAGAGTAAACGAAGAAGATGCAATTGATTTAACAGAGTCGGTTTTTTTGAAAATTTGGGAGAATTTGGGCACTTATAAAGTAGGAAAGCTTTATTTTAACGCATGGGTTTTTAAGATTGCGCACAATTTAATAGTGGATAGTTACAGAAGCAATAAAAATACAACCAGTCTGGAATTTGAAATTGTAGATGAAAAAAAAGAATCGGATCCTGTTTTGCAAGCTGAAAGGTCATTGAGCAAGGAAGTTTTAAGGAATGCCATCAAATCCTTGAAAAAGAAATATCAACAGGTAATTTTGCTGAAATACATCAATGAACTCGATAATCGGGAGATCGCCAGAATTATGAACAGAAGCGAGGGAAGTTTAAGAATTTTAAAATTTCGTGCCTTAAAAGCATTGAAACAAATTTTAAGTGATCAAAACATAACTTTTTAATGTAACAGAAAAGAAATATAGCCGTTATATAAAGCGCGTGAAGCAAAAACTATGCAAAATGAATTCAAAAAATTGGAAAATGCGTTGCATAAACTGGAAAAGCCCGGTTTGAATCAGATTCAAAGAAATCAGATAAAAACCAGTCTTTTTGCCAATATTAATGGCGTATCTAAAGAAAACGTGCCGTTTGGTCTGAAGAAATTGATTAGTAAAGTTTCTAAAGTCGGATCGTCCGTAATAATTCCGGGTTGGTCAAAATTTATGTTGCGAGAGAGGATTATGGAAAAGGTTGAAGAGTCGGTAAGCGTATATGGTTTGCAAAAAGGAATTAAATGGCAAGGTGTGATTGCCGGTATTACAGCAGCATTTTTTGTTTTTGGATCCGTGTTGTTTTTTCCATCCCAGCAAAATGTGGTTTATGCCAAAAAAGCTTATTTTAAAAGTGTTAAGGGCGAGGTTTTTGTTGTTAGGGCCAATAAAATTATTCCCGCTAAAGAAAAAATGGAACTGAAACAAGGGGACACGGTTTATACTTCCGCCTCCAGTAAAGCGACAATAAATTATGCGGAAAAGAGTTCGACACGTGTATCGGATAGTACGACAATAAAAATTGATAAAATTGAGCTGAATGGGAATTCAAATGTGAATATAAATGTTGAAGAGGGAAGAGTATGGACAAAAATAACCGACCCTGCCGGTGATTCGGGCATAACCATAAGTAATGGTGACGTTTCAGCCAAGGTGGAAACTAAGGGCGCGTTTGATATGGAGGTGGATAATGATGAAGTAGAGATACAGGTTTTTGATAATTTAGTGGAACTTGAAACGGCCGGGAATGTCGGGAAAACCGTTGTTGTTGGTTATAAAGCCGAAATAAATGATAAAAAAGATGTTAAAATAGAGAAAATGGCAATGAAGGATAAACGAGGACTAAGTTCTGAATGGGTAGCGGAAAATCTGGATGAAGATGTTAAGTTTGAAAATGAAGCATTTGAAAAGCAAAAAAATAAAATTAAGGATCATCAAAAAGGTGAAGTGATGATGGCTACGACTTTAATAGAACCGGTGCAATCTGAAAATAATGTACTTGATGAATATAAATCGAGGGTGGACCTTATTTATAGTGAATTGACTGTCGCTATGAATACTTTAATTGATAGCGATCAGAAAAAGGGTGTGGAAGAACTGAATGAATTTAAGGAAAGTTATTTGAGTTTTTATGATGAACTTGAAGTTTTAAAAAATAAACAGGATCCTTATTTCGTGCGGATTAATGAATATGTAGAAGAAAAGTTTGCGGAGAAGGTTGCGGTTTTGGCGCTTGCCACACCGGATGATGCTCTTTATCGCGCCAAGGAGGCAATGCAGGAACTTGAATTAATGAGGGCAAGCGGATACGCGGAAGAAGTTTTAATCAGTGTTAATCAGGCTGAACAAACATTACTGGAAATGCAAAGTATGGTTAAAAGGGAAAACTTTGCGCTGGCATCATCTTTACTTAAGAGATATGCAAATAAGACAGAGCAGTTGGTTTTAAATTCAGAAATCACAGCCGATGATTTGTTTGTGGAGAGTCTTGATAAATTGGTTGCCGCACAGGTTAAGCATTTAAAACTTTTAACGGCAATTGAAGAATCAATTGAAAATCGTGATCAGTTTGAATTGAAGGAAAGAGTATTAAGTGTGCGAACGGAACTTGTAAGAAGATTTTTGGGATCGGTGGAACAGTATCCGCATATGGTATCTAAAGATTTGTTGGAGGAGGTGAGGTCGTTTAACGAAGTTTATACTTTGGAAAAAAACAATGGTGATGCCGTGGAAACTACCGTTACAAAAATTCTGGATGAAGAATATCAAGTGGTTTTCATAGATCCGGAAGATAAAGGATTGCAATCTGAAGCTGAAATCATGGACGAGCTCGATGCTTCGCCTGAGGTAAAACTTGAAATAAAGTTCAGTACCATAATAAACGATATACCCGGGGACCTATAATCCTCCAATTGCCAAAAGGCCTATAATGAGGCCGAGGCTGGTTGCGAAGCCTCCTATTATCCAAAAGCGCATTACAATATTCGGTTCGGACCAACCTTTCTTTTCAAAATGATGATGAAGGGGAGCTATAAGAAAAACTTTTTTCTTGAAGAGTTTTTTTGAAGTAACTTGAATGATAACTGAAAGTGTTTCGACTACGAAAATTAATCCAATAATTATGAGTACCGCTACGGAATCTGTTAGCATGGCTATAACCCCTAGTGTGGCCCCGAGTGAAATAGCGCCCGTGTCGCCCATGAAAAATTTGGCGGGATAAATGTTAAACCACATGAAACCGATTATGGCACCCATAATAACGGCGCAAAGCGCCGAAAGAATGAAAAGACCTTTAGCGAATGCCAGTATTGCAAAGGCGCCAAATGCCATCATGAGAAGGCCGCCCGCGAGACCATCAAGACCATCGGTAATGTTGACGGCGTTCGATGTGGCGGTGATGACAAGAATAAAAAGGGGAATATACCATATGCCAATTGTTAAATCGCCAATTAAGGGTATGTGAATTTGATTATATTCTAGTCGGTAATGGAACCAAAAAGCACCCGCCGTGGCAAAAAAAGTAAGCCAGAAAAATTTTGGTTTTACGTTTATTCCTTTACTTTTACCCAATCCTTTTATGTTGTAATAATCGTCCACGGCACCGAGTAAAGCAGTTGTAATAAGTGTAAACAAAGGAAGCCAGGTTTCTTCACGACTTAAAAGTGAACTTGTGGTAACACCCAGCGCGGGTAAAGTGTGTGAAATTAAAACTACAATTAATACGGTACCCCAAATTAGAATTCCGCCCATGGTGGGAGTACCTTTTTTTTCGGAATGAAGTTCTTGAAATACTTTAGCCTGTTCACCAGTTGATGCTTTTTCGCGCAATTGCTTGCTTATTTTGTACTTTTTTAAAAGTTTGATACAAATAGGGCCGAGTAAAACCGCGATAATAAAGGCAATGATTTCGGATCCGAAAATTAATATTAAATGTCTCAGGTAGTCTATTGTTTCTATCATGTTACCAAGTATAGGTATTAAAAGACCATTCGGCCAGCACTTTTGTTTCTTGATATCTGTTCGGACTGTTTAAAACCACGGTTAAAATATCGCGTTCATTTCCATTATTTATTATTGTAATTAGGCATTCGCCGGCTTTGTCCGTTGTGCCGGTTTTCAGTCCTAGTACGTTTAAATAACTGTCCAATAATCTGTTGGTGGATTCCAGTTTATGCGTTAAATTTCCGTCGGTGCTTTCGATTTCGTATTCTTTTTTGGATACCGCCCGACGAATAAAACTTTTGCCATAAGCATAGCGACCGAGCAAAGCGAGGTCGTATGCGGTTGAAATGTTACCATCCGGAGTATTTTCATTATTTGATGATTCATCGAGTCCTGTTGGATTAATGAAAGTTGTTTGCGTTAAATTAAGTTCTTCCGCTTTTTCATTCATTTTATCCACAAATTTCGCAACGGATCCGCTGTTGTGAATTGCAAGAGCAATTGCCGCATCGTTTCCGGAATTGATTAATGAAGCGTAAAGTAAATTTTCTACAGTTATTTCTTCGCCCTGATATAGCCAGATTTTTGAACCTTCGGTTTGTACCGCTTCGCTTGGAACTATGACTTTTTCACTTAAGTCGTGTTCCTCTATAATGATTATTGCAGTCATGAGTTTCGTTAAACTGGCAATGTAAAGAGGTTTATGAATATTGTTATGATGTAAAATCAATCCGCTTTTCAAATCCACCGCTAATGACGCTTTTGCGTCAAGAACAGGTGCAAGTTTGTTTTCCTGTTTTGAAGGTAAAGTTGTTTCTTCAATCAGTACTGTCTCATTCCAGGGCATAATAAGTGTTTCAGTGCTATGAATTTCAGTGGTGCCCAGCGTACCGGCGGCAACCAAACTTATTAATGTTGTAATCATTTATTCCTCGGTAGTTATGGGGGGTGAATTTTCAGTTTCCGTCGGAGCGGTTGTTTCGGTATCTGATGTGTCAGCGACTGTGTCTGCTTCAGAGTCCGTTTCAGAATCCGAGGTGTTGTTTGTGCTTGGTTTGGCTATCGGTGTTATGTAACGAAGAGAATCGTATGGGTCATCCGGTCTGAATTCCAGATAATCGACTCCAAATTCAACAACAATTTGAGAATCGCTGCGCCTTTCACTTTCCAGATAATAATCGGGGATTCCGGCTTGCGTGGGGATTCCGGTCAGTGACTTAACATATTCCAATGCTTTTGGAGGATTACCTTCTTCATCTGTTTTATAATAAATGGTGGATGTTTCAAGCGGTCTTTCAATGGCGTTTCCATAATAAACAACGTTTAAGCAATGTCTGCTTAATATTTCCAATCCTTCGTAGGCAAGTCCCGGTGTTTTGGTTCCGTTCAATACTTGAATTTTATCTTGCGCCAAAATGGCGTCCATATTGCCGAACACAGTATCCACAAAATAATTTGTATAGTCATAATCATTTCCAGCAGGCAGTAAAACGGCTGCTCCGCTAAAATATTCTCTTACCGGTGTGTAAAGTAAGCCTCCGCATTCGGTTGGATCATCGTTGAAAACGATTGGATAAAGATCATCTTTATTGTAATCGGAAGCTAATTTCGCGCCTTCAATGATTTCAGCAAGACTAAGGTTTGTTTCAATACTGTCTCCTACGGAATTATATAATTTCGTTATTTTATTCGGATTAGTAAGAATGTTTAAACTAAGTGCTTTTTCTTTAATGGCGTTCAATAGATTCTGTTGTCTGCGGGCTCTGTCGAAATCGCTGGTAGTTTTACGGCTTCTGGCGTATTTCAGAGCAGTTTCACCGTCGAGTGTTTGTAATCCCTCTTCAAGGTAAAACGGTTCAAAATATATTGTACCGTCTTTTGGATAATAGGGGTCATTAATTGTGTTTTCAACCATTAGCTCAACACCTCCAAGGCTATCGACTATTTGTTCGAATCCTTTAAAATCAATTTTAACAAAGTATTGGATTTCAAGACCGGTAATATCCGTGATTGTGTCAGAAAGCGCGTTCATGCCCGCTTCGGTGCTTTCATCGTGATAAATTTCGTAGATGGTGTTGATACGCGTTTGTTCATCTTCAATATAAAAGTCGCGTGGAATTGACAGCATGGGAACAACTTTTTCTTTGTAATTTATGCTTGCGACTATAATTGTATCGGTAAGATTAGAGCCGTCATGCCCTTTTCCACCGATCCCGACCATTAATATGTTTGTATTACCGTTTTCATCCGTCATCAAAGTTTTACCAAAAGAAAACACTATGGCTGAAAGGTCAATGCTTTTTAAAGCTTGTACAATGCCAAATAATAAAATGAATATTATGGCAACGCTTCCAAAAATGGTGAAAAGATGTACTTTTACCTTTCCGTTTATCCTTTTTTTTGGGGGCAAACTATGCTTGAATCTGCTTTTTATAGAATTATTGTCAGATTTATTTCTGCTGATTTTTCTTGTTTTGAAATCCATTGATTTTGTAAACGAAGCTCCTATATTTTATTGATTTTTGCTGATTTTTCAATGCGTTGTGAACAAAAGTGTCACTTTTAGGGAGCCTTCGTTATCGGCCTTAATACCGATGCCCAGTCGGGTCCACTTTGAATTGAGTAATTCATCGGCTTGTAAAGCCTGTTCAGTGATGGTTTCTTCAAATGCGGATCCTAAAAGCAGCGCCTGAACTTCCTTATTTACTGTGTTTTGTATCAAATTGACGAGCGAGGTGCCGTTTGGGCTTGTGAAATCGAAAAAATCCTGGTCAACCATTAATTGGCTCCATTCATCCGCAATAGTTTCAAGATCGGGGTCACGTGTGAAGATATTTATGCCGTTTTCTGTTCTTTTATTATTGATAGCGCCAAGTAGGCGGTTTTCAAGGTCTTGTAGTGTTCGCGCATTGAAACTGTCTTCAGCGAATTCCTGTACTATTATGATTTCATTGTTAATTCCTTGAGCCAGACCAATACCAACTCTTGTCCACTTGGGGTTAAGAACGTTTTCTCTGTGAATGGCGCTTCGCATTAATCCTTCGTGCGCATATTCCAGGGTTGGGGCGATTGCTATGTTTTCGCTTACTTGTACATCGATGCCATGTTCTTTTCTGCGATCATCGGGGGACTGACCTTCAAGATTAATGTGGTCGAGATAATTATTCTCAGCCATATCATCAGCATGCAGTTGGGCCAGCTCCGATAGTTGATTATCCATAATCACAGTTGGTAAATCGTATTGTTTTCTTTCTTTGTTAATTAATGACAATGCTTCAGATATGCCTATATTTAAAGAAAAGTTTTCATCCGGTATTGATAAACGGTTTAAGTCAAAATAATCCGGTAATAATGGAACGCCACTATCAACGTAAATCGGAACATTCACTGCCGCTGACCCTTCGGTTCTGTTAATTTCAATTATGTAATTCCCCCGGGTGGGAGGATTGAAAGTATATGTAAAATCGGATCCTTTGTTGATAATTTTTGATCCGGAATATGTATCGGTAGTGGTACCGTTATCAATAATGTCGTAAGTTACTAATCCCTGTGGATCAATAATGGCTACGTTTGCGTAAATATCAGTTAAAGCTGTACCGCTGAATGTAACTGAATCATTTTTGGAAATGGATTCTTCATAGCTGTTTAAGGTTACACCCTCAGGATCTATTTCTTTTTTTAAATGTTGAGTCGCTTTAAAACTTTTTTCTCTTTGATCTGACCAGGTGTTATTTGTTGTTCCGCCTTGAGCAAGTAATTTTGTTGTACCTTCTTTAAAATTTTCAAAGGTATTGTAGTCAATGAAAAATTCACCATTTTCTTGTCTGCTTAAATATTCAACTATTTCTGAATTCTGTTGTAATGTTATTTTTGTGTATGGTGATTCATTTTGCCATTTAATTCTTGTTTGATCGTTATTGAATTTAATATCCACGCGGGATGGCATAGGAGCTTTTGTGCCTGTTGTCGGAACGGGTGATTCGGCCAAAACGGAAATGTTCACAATTTTTGATTTACCTGAGAGGCCGCTTATTAATCCCATTTTATAATTTCCCGGTTTATTAAAATATACTGGAATTTCAAATTTACCGTCTTTTTGTAATCCATAATAATTAATATAATTTTCAGGATTCGTGACATTTTCAGGGGCAAGAAACATTACGAAGAGTTCCGCATTGCTTGTTGTTGTGCCGGTAAAGTTATAAACTTCATTTTTGTAAAAAGTATTTGGAAAAGTGCTGTTCATTGTGCCGGCGTCAAAGAAATCGGCTGAGACTGTACTGCTTGTAACGGGCACGAAATCAAAATTCTCACTTGCTTCCTGTTCGTCTACAATTTTTTCGTTTTGCTCAAATTCTATGCCGTCAGCGGGATATTTTGATATAAGTGAATCGTCATAAGTGTTTTGATCGCTAATACTTGTTATGAAAGTGCGAAATAAAATTTCACTTATTTGAGCTCGGTTCAGCTTGGCTTCCGGTATA
>WJJQ01000015.1 GCA_014729615.1 Candidatus Peregrinibacteria bacterium
AAGGTATTCGACCTGAATTTTATGGGTACAATTCTCCCAACAATGGTCTTCTCAACTGATATGCTGGAAAATAAGAAAGGCGCTGTGATTAATATTTCATCAATGAATTCATTCAAACCCCTGACAAAAATTCCGGCATATTCTGCTGCAAAAGCCTCGATCAATAATTTTACACAATGGCTGGCTGTACACCTCGCTAAAACCGGGATTCGGGTGAATGCAATTGCTCCCGGATTTTTCCTCACTAATCAAAACAGATTTTTATTGGTAGATGAAAACACGGGGCATCCGACTCCGCGAGGTGAAAAGATTATTGCCAATACACCTATGGGAAGATACGGGGATGTTGAAGAGCTTTCAGGGACTGTTTTATATTTATTGTCTGAGATGTCTGCATTCGTTTCCGGCGTTGTTATTCCCGTTGACGGAGGATACAGTGCCTTCGGCGGTGTTTAAAATACCAGAGAAAAGAATATTTGTTTTAGCAGGAACCAATGGCATAGGCTGTTGGTTCCCATAAATTAATCAAAAATATATTCAAGATGAGAAAACTGCACACAAATTTCTTTTTAATGCTTGGTCTGCTAATTGCTTTTGGGAATTTTTCATGTAAACAAGAAAAAAAACAGAAACAACAAGCATTACAAAGCGATTCAACACAGTTTAAAGTGCAGGGCTGGAATATTCTTTCGCGAAATTACGATAATGCCCTTAAAGTAATCGATGCCGCTAAAGAATATGACATTAATCATTTACAGATTTCCCATAAAATTTTAATGGATTTGCGCCATGCTAAAAATCCGGAAACTGCCAAAATGGTGAATGATTTAACTGAAAAAGCCCATAAACAGGGAATTGAAGAAGTTTGTGTATGGGATCATTCTCTTTACAAACTCGATTACTATCCACAAAAATTTATCAGAAAACAAGACGGTAAAATCAATTTGGATAATCCTGAATTTTGGGCCTGGCTAAAAAATGATTACCGAGAAATGCTGGATTTATTGCCCGATATTGACGGAATCATTCTCACGTTTATTGAAACCGGTGCGCATGTTGAAGACCAGCATTCTGATATTTTGAAAACCGAAGAAGAAAAACTCGCTGCAATGGTAGATACCCTGGCAAGTGTTATTATTGATGAACGCAATTTGCAGCTATATGTAAGAACTTTTATTTATACCAAACACGAGCTTTCCTCTTTGCTAAAGTGTATAAATCTGGTGAAAAATCCTAAATTGCGGGTAATGACAAAAGAAGTTCCTCATGATTTTTTCCTGACTCATCCGGTTTCAAAATTTGTTAAAGACATCAAATTCCCTACAATTATTGAATTTGACGCTTGCCATGAATACAATGGTCAGGGAATCATTACCAGTATTTTACCCGACGTTCATCTCAAACGCTGGAATTATTACAGCAATCTGCCCAATGTAATAGGCTATGTAGCCCGCACCGACCGTACAAAAACGTCTACTATAGTTGGTACTGCCAACGAAGTAAACCTCTATGCCCTATACAAAGGCGTAAAAAATCCGGATGTAGATATCAATGTGGTTTATGAGCAATTTATTGAGAAAAATTATGGCGAAAAAGCTGTTGAATTCCTAAAACCGGCATTTAAAAAGGCAGAAGAAATTATTTCTTCTATCTTTTATACGCTGGGCTTAAACACCAATTCGCATTCACGTTTTCAGTACAACGATGATTCTGCCTACCAACGGCATGTGTCGGGCAAATGGATTGAACCACCGGTAATTTTTATTGAACATGGTGTAAATAAAGAATTTCATTACTGGAAAGATATTGTCAATCACCTTGCTGTACCCTGGTACAAAGGGGAATCGAGCGGGCAGTTGGCCAAAGAAAGCCGCTGGGTGTTAGATAGCAACTGGCTAAAGCCCAAAGAACTTATCAATGAAGAATACCTGAAATACATTGTTACCGAAAAAGATTATGGTGTAAATCAAGCCAAAGAGGCAGTAGAACTGATCAGAAAATCAGAAGATTACATTCAGGATAAAACAGCTTACGATAGTCTTTATCATTTATTCAATCGCACTTTATTAACTGCCAAACTCTATCGTGGAGGTGCAAAAGTATATTTTGGTTACCGCGTATTTGCCCGTGGAAATGAATTTCAAACCCCTTTTGTAGAAAAAACACTACAAGAAGGTATGGAAGAAATAAAATCAACAGCCAAAGAAATGATTCATTATCCCCAAAAAGGAAATCAGGGACAATTTGTTTGGATTGATGATGCTTACAGGGCCTTAGAATTTTATCAAGCTGTAAAAAACCGCGAATCGGATGATTTTTATAAAGGCTTTTTTCCTTATTTTGATTATTTCCACAAAGCACGGGGTGAATTTAAAGATGAGGCAATGAAAATTATTGAAGAATAAACGCAAAGAATTTTGATATGTGAAAAGAACTTATTTTCTAATATAAAAATCAGAACATTATGCAACCAATCCGTCGCTATTTTATTGTTTTTTTAGGGTTCATATTTTTATTTTCCTGTAACAGTGCAAATGAACATCCCTTAGAAAGTGCAGATGCACAAATGGGTGAAGTAGCTCTCTGGCCAGTTGAAAAAGATGGCAAATGGGGGTTTATCAATGCCAAAGGCGAAATGAAAATACAACCCAGGTTTGATTTTGCCCGTGAATTTAGTCAGGGGTTGGCATTAGTAGATGTTAACAAAAAGCGAGGGTTTATCCGCCCCAGCGGAAATTATGCCATAGCCCCACAGTTTTTTGAGGCAGCATCTTTTTCAAACGGTCTGGCTGCAATCACCAAAACTAAAAAATTTCTTTTTATTGATTTAGGTGCTGGTGAGAATGTCTATATCAACCGCTTAGGTGAAACTGTCATTGAAAATGATTTTTTTGAATTACGAAATTTTTCCGACAACTATGCTGCTGCTAAATTTTTACCCGAAGACAAGTTTGCTTATTTTGATCAGTCCGGGAACTTAATCACACAAGCCAAATATGACTGGGTATCGCCTTTTGATAATGGCGTGGCAGCCGCAGGCATGGAAAACGGCAATGATTTTATTATTGACAAACAAGGCAATATTGTAAAAGAATTTTCTGATACTGATATTTTTTATGGTTTTGCAAGTGATTTATGCGGTATTTTTAAAAACAACCATTACGGATTTGTTGATAATCAGGGCAATGTAGTTATTCGGCCTCAATTTGACCTGGTGGACGCATTTTCAGATGAACTGGCAGTAGCTAAAAAAAGAGGTGAATTCGGATACATCAACAAAAACGGGGAATTTGTTATTGAGCCACAATTTGAACATGCCGGAAAATTTTCACAACAACTTGCACCTGTAAAAAGACAAGGCAAATGGGGATATATCAATACAAATGGCGAAATCATTGTTGAGCCACAATTTTATTGGGCAAATCCATTTAATGGTGAATTGGCCAAAGTTGAATTTTCAAGAGATAGTTTTGGATATATCAATCAGCAAGGTGAAGTAGTTTGGAAACCATAAACAATAAACGATATGAAAAAAGCATTCACGACTTTATTAACCGCATCAGTAACCACCCTTCCATTGATTTGGACGGGATGCCAGAACAAAACTAATCAGGAAGATAGTTGCAAACCCGGTAAGCCCAACATTATTTTTATTATGGCCGATGATTTAGGCTATCACGATTTGGGATGCTATAGCCAAACCCAAATAAAAAGCCCGAACATCGATCAATTGGCCCAAGAGGGAATGCGGTTTACCAATTGTTACGCCGGCTCACCAGTATGCGCTCCCAGCCGCAGCGTATTAATGACCGGGCAGCACACCGGGCATACCACAGTGCGGGGAAATACTTCACCTTTGGTGGACAGACCATATCCTTACAACCGCGTACCTTTAAATGATGAAGACACCACCGTAGCCGAAGTGTTGAAAAAAGCCGGATATGTTACCGGAATTACAGGTAAATGGGGATTGGGTGAGCCGGAAACTGAAGGCATCCCAAACAAGCAGGGCTTTGATGAATGGTTTGGATATTTGAATCAAAATCATGCACACAGCTACTATCCGCCTTATTTATGGAAAAAGCAGAAAGCAGATTGTTAAGCGCATGAGATATTTGTATGACATGGATAAATTGAATGAGTTGCAAGCCCGGATTTATCATTATCAACGTCCACCGGAAGAGCTGTATGATCTTAAAAATGACCCTTACGAAACAAATAATCTGGCAAAAAATTCTGCATTTAAAGATACTCTGAAAGTGATGCGTGAAAAGCTTTATTCCTGGATGTCGCAATCGGGTGATTTAGGCTTAATTCCCGAACCGGAGCTGGAAAAGCTGGGTTTAGAAAAAGGGAATAAATATTATTTAACTGATTACAGCCGCAAAATTTTACCTGATGTAATCCGCACCATTGGATATGGCGAAAATAATCAAATTGATGAAGTATTGAAAGCTTTTGACTCACCTGAACCTACGGTTAGGTATTGGGCAGCTACCAAAAGCCAGACATATGCTATTGACAATGATTTGCCACCAGACCTGATTCCAAAACTCAAAGCTTTAGCAAACGATTCATCTGCGTCTGTCAGGATTGCTGCCGGACGTTCGTTATGCCGTTTGAATAAGGACGACATTGGGCTGGAGATTCTGAAAAAAGAACTGGATAATCCCAACGACATTGCTGAAATGTACGCTTTATGGTCAGTTGAAAAAGTCCGAAAGCGTGCTTTGCCTTTATTGCCGCTTCTGGATACTATGAAAACGGATTATGAATTTTCTAACCGTTTATTAGCAAGACTGAAGAACTTATATAATGAATAAACAATTAAGTACTTACTTCAAACAATAAATCAAGATATAAATGGAAAATCCAAAACAAAAATTAAAAGATATTAAAAAAGAAAAGGATTTTTTCATTGGTATTGATTCTGATGGCTGCGTTTTCGATACCATGGAAATCAAACAAAAAGAGTGTTTTTGTCCAAAATTAATCAAACACTGGGAATTACAAAAGGTGCAAAAATATGCCCGTGAGGTATGGGAATTTGTTAATTTATATTCAAAAACACGGGGACTCAACAGGTTTCTCGCTGTTATAGAAACGTTTAAACAACTCAATGAACGACCTGATGTACAGGCCAGGAACTTTCAGGCACCAGATTTACAACCTTTAACAGAATGGACACAAAAAGAAACTAAGCTTGGTAATCCGGCTTTGGAGTCATATGCAGGAAAAGTCAATAACAAGATAATAGATATGGCTTTAGAATGGTCTGTTGCTGTGAATAAAGAAGTCAGTGAAATGGTATATGGCATGCCACCTTTCCCTTATGTCCGGGAAGTTCTCGAGAAAATACGGGATAAGGCTGATATGATTGTTGTGTCACAAACTCCAATTGAGGCCCTTGAACGTGAATGGCAAGAAAACGAGCTGGATGCATACGCTAAAATCATTGCAGGACAGGAATACGGAACAAAAGCAGAGCATCTGGAATATGCAACTGCCGGCAAATATGACAAAGACAAAATTTTAATGGTTGGAGATGCTCCCGGTGACATGAAAGCAGCAAAAAGTAACAATGTGTTATTTTTTCCTATCAATCCGGGTCACGAAGAGGATTCGTGGGAATGTTTTTACAGCGAGGCTTTAGATAAATTATTTGCCGGAGAATATGCAGGCGATTATGAAAAATCATTAATCGAACAATTTGAGGGATATTTGCCGGAAACCCCACCCTGGAAATAGTTTTGAAAGGTTGTTGAGATTATAATAATGATTGCCGCCAGCGATAAAG
>WJJQ01000016.1 GCA_014729615.1 Candidatus Peregrinibacteria bacterium
CTGCCTTGCCACGGACGGCAAGGCAGAAGCTAAGTAGATTGGGAAGAAACCTCCTTTCCGTTTCCCCTAGATGTGGGAATATCGTTATAAATTTCTAGAACGTCCAACACCGCTTTATTTCGGCACTGAATGGACGTATCCATTTCTAAGGAATAATTGACGAATTTGTGTTTAATCCGCAGCATTTCCACGAAACTGTTTAAGGCAATGGCGCCGACAATAGAATCTTTAAAATGCAGGGAAACGGTAGCTTGCAATACTTCGGACGAAAAATAGGCAATGTAAAAGCCCGGTTTTTCAGTAACCGAGCGGATGTAGATTGTAGGGTTAGAATTCTTCATATTCACCCCCTCCCTTGTAGGCATGGGGAATAATCCAATACCCGTCAACAATTGCAAATAACCGGGAAGGAAGAATACAATAATGTTCCGACTTTTGCGGCGGCTGTGCTTCCGCCACGAATACCGGCTTATTGTGGTACATGGCCGTTTCAAAAGCCAGG
The DNA here is from genome assembly GCA_014729615.1 of Candidatus Peregrinibacteria bacterium. Classification (GTDB taxonomy): domain Bacteria; phylum Patescibacteriota; class Gracilibacteria; order UBA1369; family UBA1369; genus WJJQ01. The sequence goes on from WJJQ01000016.1 coordinate 503, forward strand.
GTTGAACCCTTGCCCCATTTCCCGGTTGTTGGATCTTCCGGGAAGAGCAGAAGCATAGAAGACCTGGACGCCATCCATACCGTCCTCCGGTGCAATGCCGCCTTCGGCGGTAAATTGTCCGGCACTACTTTTTCCGCGATTAAACCCCTGGAATAGGAATATTCCACCCGCTGTTCAAAAGCACAGGCAACAAAGCTATGTTCTTTGAAGGGAGAACCGGTAATTGCCTCCCGAAAGCATTTGTCTACCCCCTGGGCGCAGCCTACGAAGAACGAAAAACCGTGCCAGGTAAAAGAACTGAGCAGACCGGCACATACCGACCGCCCAACCTGCCGATTACGGGAACCGGCCCGCATAACCGCTTTTTGAGGAACCGTGAACCGAAACCGCCCGGCACCTTCCGCTACTGAAAAGGTAACCATACGTTACACCTCCATCGTTTGATTTGAAAGAGGCGCAGATGCAATATTTCTGGTGATCTGTCAAGCAGGATATGAAAATATTTTTCAGTCCGTGAAAAAAATAGAGTTTACATCTTTTGGAATAATGAAAAATAAAATTATCAAGAAACCTCCCCCAATTATAAATAATAATCTCATACCAATGACTAGAGCGATTCCTCCAAATACAGTTGGTCCGAGTATTTGTCCCGAAGACAAAGTTAAAAAAACTGAACCTAATCCGGTAGAAGGTCGCGTTTTAAATACTTTGATACTCCAGATCGCCAATAGGCCGGTTATTAAAAAATAGCTGCACCCAAAAAGAATAGCAGAACAATACGATATTATTCGGCTCGATGGGTTTAATGCTATTAAGATCAAGGCAATTGAAAGTCCGGTAGTCGTATAAATAAATATTGATCGGAATTTAAAATTATCAATGAGATGACCAGCAAAAATACCAATAACCCCAGCTCCACCAACAATAATCCAGAATACTTGTCCGACAGAACGTGATAGTGGATTGTACTGTACTAAAATATCAACGGAAAAAGTCCAAAAAATTGATGTTATAAAACCAATAAAAAAAGCTGTTATGAATAAAGGTTTTGATTGGGAACAGAGTAACCAGCGGATATTAATTTTTATATAATTACGATTATTTGTTTTTTTCCCTGGTAAAGAAATTAAATTCCAAATAGTTACAACAAATGTAATTAGTGCAAAGCAGTACCACGCGACACGCCAATTGGTATTAAAAAATATGGCAATCGGTCCAGAGAGCAAAACACCAAAACTTGTACCAGAGTTTATCCAAGATAAAGATCGATTCTGTTTCTCCTTCGGAATAACTTGCGTGACCGCTTCTGGCATGGCGGGATAAACCCAACCGGCACCACTTCCGGCAATGATCACTCCAACTGCTAATACCCATGTAAGATTAGTTATCGCTACTAAAGTCAAACCTAAACAGGCAAATAGACCTCCAATTACAGCTGTAAATTTTGGACCTGTTCTTGCCGTAATTAGTGAACTAATCAATGTGCTCATCAAATAACCGGCATAAGATCCGCTTGCTATTAACCCAAGGATAGTTGTCGGCAAAACGAATTCAGTTCTAATAGATGGAAGAAATAAACCATAATTGTACCGTGCGAAGCCGTATGTTACCGCAATGAGCGCAACTCCTGAGCATACAATTCGATTTCTATATGTTTTAACCATATAAGTTTTCCGCTATCCCGAAAGATAATTCATTTTCGTTAAAAAGTTTCAAACATGGAAAAAATATTGGGATTAATGTGCAGCATATTCTCCTCAATTTACAAATTAGTCGTTTGTTTTTGTTTTAAATTTCTTCGATTTTAAAACGCACATTTGCTAATGGATCAGGACACTGCCATTCGTTTAAGATGTCAAGAATTCCTTCTTTTTCCTTATTTTTTATTATGGCGGCAGCAATCGGCTGGATAATACTTCCGAGTGCAAAAAGGCAGAAAGTATTGTTCTCAGGTAATTCTATTTTGGCGTTTTTTACAAAAGCGACCGTACCCACTTTCATGCGACTACATTTACCTTCCACATGAATACAAGTTATTTTCAGATCTTTAAACATGTACAATGCCTCAATCAAACATATTATTTTTTAAAGGGTTAAATTTGACTTCAACAACACACCGCTTATCCCCTTTCACAAAACTTTCTCTGATTATATGAAGCGGTTCTAATTTCAATGCTTTCATAACTCCATTTCGTAGTGCCTCACATCCGCATTGATAATTAGACACCATGCCCGCTTTTATCAATGATTCGTATGCTTGGCATTTGGACCCTATCCAAACAGCGGTATCATTCTTGAACGTTATAGGATCATGAAGGTATAATTCATCAAAAAAACATTCTTTCCAAATCAATTTGAAGATCTCCATTAAATCTCTGATACTGTTAGGTTTTGAGAACAATCTTTTTCGGATAAATATCAGAGTTATCATCCTGAATAATCGTTCATTTACACGGTGATTCAGTTTATTGGCTACTTCATGTCCCAAACTCCTATAGACCTCTGCATGCCAAAAAGAATCATGAAGCCACCAATTTTTTTTTATTTCATTCAGAGTATCATTTTTAGCATCCATATTTGCTCCGTCTATATAAGCAACTAATTTCTTTTGAACCGGAATATATTCTAGCGGAAGTGCATCCAATTGACATAATGGTTACTTTATTTTTCTCCTTTATTCGAATACTATCTTTCTTTTGTAAGAACCTATCTTTCAATATGCCGGTTTGATTTATACACAGGGTGCCAGAATCACACACAATTTCGATATTTCTTGGATCTCCGCGAATAGATAAAACCTCTAAATTACATAACCCAACTCTCATAAAATCCTCCATTTTATTATTTATATTTTAAGTATCTAAACCGCGGTATAGGTAATAAATTTCTGAAAACCATATTTTTGGCTTTGTCGTGTGAATAAAGAGGATCCGTCGGATTTCGTTCAAAGATATGATCTTCCATTCTCATCTGAAGCGGAATTTTTGTTTTTCTATCGGTGAAAATAAGAAATTCTTTTTTTCTCATTCCTTCGAATAAAATTTCTGCAGCCATTTCCGGTTCCATACCTGAGGCGATTCTTTTCTTTGCGAATTCTGCTTCCTTGGCCATTTTGATTTTTACCGGATCAGTACCAAGCTCTTTTGTTTTCTCATCACTTTTATTGACTATGTTGCTTTTTACAGCCGAGGGGCAGAAAACCGAGACATTAATTAAACTGGAAATATCATTTAACTCAAAAAACAAACATTCGCTTAAAGAAATTACCGCACTTTTTGTTGCACTATACGGACTTGCATAAGCTCTTCCGACAAAAAGGCCGGCTGCTGAAGAAGTATTGATAATATGGCATTTTTCTTTACTTGCTATCATATTCGGTAAGAATGCGCGTATGCCGTTAACAACACCCAATAAATTCACATTTATAACATTCTGCCACTCTTGGGATGTCAGCTTCCACAATTGGTTTCTTGCACTTATTCCCGCATTATTAAAGAGGAAATGTATGTTCCCAAATTGCTCTTTTACTTCTTGAGATAATTTTATCATTTCATGTTCTTTCGAGACATCCACAGCTTTTGCGAATACTTTACTTGGTGGTAAATTGTAATCGAGTATTGATTTCTGAAGACCGCTTAAATTTAAATCGACCAAAACAACATTCATGTTTTCTTTTATGCAATGCTTTACAATGCCCAATCCAATTCCACTCGCTGCACCTGTAACTACTGCAGTTTTTCCCTTATATTCCATAGATTTCCTCCTGATTCTGTGCTTTCAATTTGTGGATTATTCTTTTCGTAATAATCACACCAATAATGCTAATTCCGCAGGATATGTAAGCGAGGATTCTCCAACCGTGGAGAAAACTCTCTCTTGCTGCCATTGCTACATTGGTTTTGAAGGGGGCAAGGAGTTGCTCAGATAAGATAACTGCGGTACCAATTGATTTTTTTGCAGTATATACAAAAGTTTCTGACAACTCAGGAAATTCATTCATTCTCATCAAAAAGGAATTGGTAAACCTTTGTGTTAAAATCGAACCGAGGAGTGCAACCCCAATAGCGAAGATCATTGCCCCC